>JBPYEM010000308.1:0-7395 GCA_051985205.1 Candidatus Limnocylindrales bacterium
GGCTGCCGCTTCCACCCGCGCTGCCCGGCGGTGATGGCGGTCTGCCGCGAGGTCGAGCCGCCCGAGGTCGTCTTCGACGACGGTGTCCGGGTGGCCTGTCACCTGTACCAGCCCGGCACGGACGGCGCCCGGTTGATCACCGTCGAGGAGATCCTCGCCCGCCGGCCCGAGCAGGTCGTCGCGCCGGCCGCTGTCGCTGAGGCGGCGCCGCTCGCCGTGTCTGACGGGCCGCCGAGCAACGGGTCCGTCGCCGATGCGGCGCCGGGCAACGGGTCCGGCGTCGAGGCGATGGCGCCGTGACCGACCTGTTCCGCGCCCGGAATCTCCAGGTGCATTTTCCCGTTCGCGGTGGCCTCCTCGACGGGCTGACACGGCGCCCGGCAGGAGTCATCCGCGCGGTCGACGGCATCGACCTGTCGCTCCGACGCGGCGAGGTCCTCGCGCTCGTCGGGGAGTCGGGCTCGGGCAAGACGACGACGGGACGCGTCGTCGTCAAGCTGACCCGCCAGACCGCCGGCACCCTGGAGTTCGACGGCGGTGACGTCTCGCGGCTCTGGGGGACACGCGCGCTTCGCGACTATCGGCGGCGGGTCCAGATCATCTTCCAGGACCCGTACGAGACCCTGAACCCGAAGCAGTCGGTCCGCGACTTTGTCGCCGAGCCGCTCGTGGTCAACGGGATCGGATCGAGGGAGCAGCGCCGGCAGCGCGTCGCGGAAGCCCTCGAGGCGGCCGGACTCCGGCCGGCGAGCGCCTTCGCCGCGCGCTATCCGCACGAGCTCTCCGGCGGCCAGCGCCAGCGGGTCGTCATCGCGGGCGCCCTCGTCCTCGGCCCAGATCTGATCGTCGCCGACGAGCCGGTCTCGATGCTGGACGTCTCCATCCGAACCGAGCTCCTGCGGCTGATGCTCGACCTCCGACGGGAACGCGGGCTCACCTACCTCTTCATCACCCACGACCTGTCGCTGGCGTGGGTCATCGCGGACCGGATCGCCGTGATGTACCTCGGCCGGATCATGGAGATCGGGAGCGCCGAGGGGGTGATCCGGCAGCCGCACCACCCGTACAGCCAGGCGCTCGTGTCGGTGTCGCCGTCGCCGGATCCGCCCACTCCGGGCGAGCGGGCGAAGCGAACGATCCTCGTCAGCGAGACGCCGGACGCGGCGCACATCCCGACGGGTTGCCGCTTCCATCCGCGGTGTCCATTCGCCTTCGACCGCTGCCGGACGGAGGAGCCGCCGCTCTTCGACGTCGGCGGCGGGCAGCAGGCGGCCTGCTGGCTCGCGGAGGGTGGCCGGGCGCTACCCGTCGTCCAGGTCGCGACGACGGCGCAGGGTTCCGTGGTCCCGGGCTCCGCGACCCCGGTGGCAGCGGTCAACGCCGCGACGACCGTCACGTCCGGGGGCGGGTGAGGTCGTCGGTTCGGGCCGCCGCACGTCTGCGAGCTCGAGACTCTCGTCGTCAGCGCGAGATCGGGTCGGCGAGGCGCCGATCCGTCAGATGTCGTCCTGGTCCGTCGGCCCGTCACCGTCGCCGGTATCCGGCCGATAGTCAGATGTCGTCCTCGTCGCGCCGATCGAGCCCGTGCTTGCGGGCGTATTCCCTTGCGAGTCGCTCCTGCGTGAGCCGCTCGGCCTCCGCTCGCTCGCGGCAGTGCTGACACTCCGAGCACGTCTCGGGGGCCAGCGACACGCGCAGGTCGTACACGGTGAGGATCATCGCGATCGCGAGCGCGACCAGCCCCGCGGTCTGGAGCATCGATCCGTCCATGTCCGGACGATGGCGATCGTGACGTTCCGAGCGCGCGACCGCACCTTCGAATCCGGTTGCGGACGCGTGGCGGTCGCCTTGCGTCTGCTCGGAGCCGCCGGGCCACGAATGGCTCCGGGGCCGTGACGCCGCTCCGCTAGCCCTCCCGGGGCTCCTCGAGGACGCGGTAGAGACCCCAGCCGATCGCGGCGCCGACGAGCGGCCCGGCGATCCAGATCAGGATGTTCGCGTCGAGCGTCCCACCGACCAGCGCGGGTGCCAGTGAACGGGCCGGGTTGACGGACGCACCGCTGAACGGAATTCCGGCGAAGTGGATCGCGCTCAACGTCAGCGGGATCGCGAACGCCGCCTGATTGGGAGCGCGCTTCGTCACGGTGAGGATCACGAGCAGGAAGATGGCGCTCAGGACGATCTCGACGACGAGCGCGTTCAAGGACTTCCCGCTGGGGAACCCGCTCGCGGTCGCTCGGACGGCGGCCTGGCCCGCGACGAACAGCAGGACGACGGATGCGGCGACCGCGCCGATCACCTGGGCGACGACGTAGGCGAGAGCCGCACTCGGTTCGATGCGTTTGTCGAGCCATGCCGCCAACGTGACGGCGGGGTTGTAGTGACCGCCCGACACGTGGCCGGTCGCCTGGATCGCGGCGAGGAGCCCCAGCCCGAAGCCGAACGGGACGACAGCCAGGATCGGCGCGTTCATCGACACCGCCGCCGCAATCGACATCGAGCCGACGCCGACGAGGATGAAGGTCCCGATCAGCTCGGCGAGATACTTCCGCGCGTCCATCCGATCCTCCGCTCCGACGGCAGGAAGGCCGCCCGCGGCAGTATCGCAACTCGCCGAGTCCGCACGTGGGCCCGGAACGCGCGATGCGATCGTCAGGCGGCGATCGCGAGCGGCTCAGGATCCGGGACGAACTCCACGACCACGAGGCAGTCCGGGCACTCCACGCTCGTCGCATCGAGCTCGACTGCCACGTCCGCCTCACACCAGCTGCATTCGACGATGATCATGCGCGGACGATCCGCCCGCGGCGTGACACCTAGGCTGTCACGCCCCGCCGCGGTAGCGGAAGCAGCCGGGCAGATGGTCGTCGACCAGCCCGACGCTCTGCAGGAACGCGTACATGATGGTCGAGCCGACGAACCGGAACCCACGACGGCGCAGGTCTTTGGAAAGCGCGTCCGATTCGGCTGTCGTGACCGGGATGTCGCCGCCGACGGCCGCGGCCGGGAGCGGCCGCCGCGGAGGGACCGAGCCCACAAGGTAGCGATCGACCGTGCCCGCCTCGTCGGCGAGGACGAGCCAGGCTCGAGCGTTGCCGATCGTGGCCTCGATCTTCGCCCGGTTCCGGACGATCCCCACGTCGGCCATCAGCCGCTCCACGTCCCCGTCGTCGACGGCCGCGCCGACGTCCGGTACGAACCCCCGGAAGGCCGATCGGAAGGTCTCGCGCTGGTGCAGGATCGTCGACCACGACAGACCTGCCTGGAACGACTCGAGCGCCAGCCGCTCGAACAGCTCGACGTCGTCGTGGCACGGCGTGCCCCACTCCTCGTCGTGGTAGCGGACCATGAGCGGGTCCGGGTTGGGGCTTTCGGCTCCGGCCCACCAGCAGCGGGCGAGGAAGGGATCGAACCCTGCGTCGGTCATCGGGCCACGATAGCGCCCGGCCGGCGCCGTCTCAGGGGATCGGCGATGTCGCGAAGAGCGTGTCCCACATCGCCGGATCGCTCGCGGGACGGCCGGCGTTGAAGGCGGCGATGAAGACCGCGCCGGACACCGTCCGTGTCCCCAGGCTGCCCGACAGCGTGACGCTGATGAGCCGACCGGAGACGCCCTTCCGGCTCAGGTCGATGGAGTTGAGCGCCCCGGCGTTCGTTCGACCGTCCTTGGCGAAGATCGCCGAGAGCGCCGCCGCGTCGTACGACGCGGTCTTCCAGGTCGCGTACGGCGACGCGGCGTCGTAGGACGTGCCGTCCGGGGCGCGATCGCTCGAGCCGCGGAGATACGAGACCGGGCCGGCGACGATCGCGCCGGTCGAACTGACGAAGACGTTCTCGTTGTTCTCGGTCCAGCCCCCGTCCGCCGAGTGGTACAGCGCGTTCGCAACGGACGAGCCGGCGAGGAGGACGCTTCCCGACGTCGCGGCGACCGCATTGTTGCCGGCGGTCGTCTCGCCGCGCTGGCCCCGATAGACCTGCGATCGCGTGTCGTCGTAGAGGTCGAAGCTGCCGGTGGTGGGATGCAGCCGGGCGAATGCGTACGAGCGCGAGGCGATCGCCTGCGCCTTGAGCGCTTCGAGGGGCCACGACGACGGCATCTCTGCGGGGACGACACCCCGCAGATAGAGGTCCAGACCCACGTGGTCGTCGACCGCGGCCGTCGTCGTCAGCCGAACTCGAAGGAAGCCCCGGTAGAGGTTGAACGTGGATGCCTTCGAGGTGAGCTCGAGTGATGTCGCGGCGACGGCGGGCCGGACGATCACGGCGCTCGACACGACCGCCGTCGCCAGGCTCGCTCCGGCGCCGCTCTTGACGGCCAGGTTCCAGGTCGTCGCACCGGATGCGGTCGGCCAGAGCGAGAGTCGGGCGCCCGCCGGAAACGTCCCGGCGATCCCGTCGACCGTCCACGTGCCGCCGACACCGGTGATTGCCAGCGGCTTGACGGCGGTCGCAGCGAAGGCGTTGAAGACGAGGACGCGGACGATCGTCGAAGGGGTTCGCGTTCCGAGGGTCGTCCCGGCGTAGTAGTGCTGGAGGATCGTCGTGGCGAGCTGGCCCGCGAGGGCCCGACCCCGAGCACCGTACTGGGACATGCCCACGCCGTGCCCGTAGCCCCGGCCATAGAAGCTCGTGACGCCGAGGCCGGCAGCAATGGCCTGGCGCGGCGGCACGCTGGTCGTGCTCGCGACGGCGGGCGAAGCGGCGGGGGCCAGGGCCGAAACGGCCAGCAGGAGCCCGAGCGCGAGTCGGCCGCGGGGACGACGATGACGGGGCGTGACCATGAGCGGGACGGGCTCCTCTTCGGCCCGTCAACCGTGCCCGGTGACCCTGCGCACCGACCATGGGTCGACCGGGCCAGCCGGTCCATCCGTTCGGGTCAGGGCATCGCCCTCCCGGTCCGCCGCCTACCCTGTCCCGGTGGCCATCCGATTCTATGTCGCGCACGGCGCCAGCGGCTCGGTGGCGAGCATGGCCCGCCACGTCCAAGGCCTCATCGCGAGAGGCGTGGATGCCCGCGCGATCGACCTTCCGGTTCGCAAGGCCGAGGAGGCCGTCGGCCCGTTCCGGACGATCGTTCCGGACGGCCCCGCTGCGCCCGATGCGCCCGACCTCCGGATCACGGCCGGCGGCCAGTCCTACGGCGGCCGCGTGGCGACGCTCGCCGCCGCCCAGCCGGAGACCGGCTACGCGGGCCTGGTGCTCTTCAGCTACCCGCTCCATCCGCCCGGTCAGCCCGGCCGCGCCGACGAACGAACCGCCCACTGGCCCGCCATCCGCTGTCCCGTGCTGCTGCTCTCCGGGGAGCGCGATCCGTTTGCGCGGCTCGAGCTCCTTCGGGCGCGGGTGCCGCTGCTCCGGGACGCGGAGCTCGTCACCTACCCGAACCTCGGTCACACGCTGAAGCCCGTCCTCGAGGATGCCCTCGACCGGGCGGCCGCCTTCCTGCTGGCACTGACCTCGCTGTAGCCCGCCGCGTCTCACCGGGGTCGCGACATCGGGCCCGGCGCGCCTCCGACCAGGCCGATTGGGCCATCGCCGACGGACTGGACAGGGCTCGTATTCTTGGCCCCTGCCCCTGAAGCGGGCGCACACCCCGCCCCTCGCCGGCACGCTCACCGTGCCGTTCCGGTAGGAAGGAGCACCATTGCCAGACCGAACAGGCCGCCGTCGTGCGGTCCCCGCGGCGTTCCTGACCGCGGCACTGCTCATCACGCTCGTTCCGGCGGTTGCGCAATCCGCGACCCCGCCGGCCGGGCTCGAGCCCTTCCTGTACGCGCTCGGCCAGGTCGAGTCCCACGGCAACTACACGGCCTACAACTCGACGAGCGGGGCCTACGGCAAATACCAGATCGTCCCGCGCAGCTGGGCCGCCTGGGCCCAGACGTACCTGGGCAGCTCCGGCGCACCGAAGACGCCGGCGAACCAGGAGACCGTCGCCCACGGCAAGGTGACCGCCCTGTACGCCTGGCTCGACGCCTGGCCGACCGTCGCCCATTGGTGGCTGACGGGATCGTCGGAGCGGAACCCGGCCCTCTGGTCCTCGTACTCACGGACGTACGTCAATCGCGTCATCGCGCTGATGAAATCGGTCGGCGGAGCCGTGGCCGCGATCACGACGGCACCGTCGTCCTGGATCTCGGCGAACGACGCCCGAGTGGGTGATACCGGCGGCGCGATCTCCTACAGCTCGGCGTGGCGCCTCGCCTCGTTCAAGGGCTACTCCGCCGGCCACGTGACCTACTCATCCAGGAAGGGCGCTACGGCGACGCTCGCATTCACCGGCACGGGGATCGCCTGGGTCGGGCCGACCGGGCCGACGCGCGGCATCGCCCGCGTCTACATCGACGGCCGGTACGTGAAGACGATCAACCTCCGGCGTTCGACGTTCAACGCTCGGTCCGTCCTGTTCTCGAAGGCCCTGCCCGCCGGCAAGCACACGTTCGCGATCCGCGTCGCCAGCAGCGGCAGACCAGTGGCCATCGACGAGCTGATCGTCGGGCGCTAGCAGCTCACCGCGGCGGCCGTCGGCCATGCGCCTGCGGCCGCCTCGGCTCGCCGGGGCGGCTGGTCGGCCATTTGCCTTCGGTGGCTGACGGGCGCTCGCTGCGCTCCGCCCGAGGCCACCTGCGGCAAACGGCCTCCCGCCGCTCAGTGCCGGCACCTGCGGCAAACGGCCTCCTCGCCGCCACGCATCAGCGCGCGGCGATCACCTCGATCTCGATCCGGGCGCCGACCGCGAGAGCGCTGACCTCGACCGTGGCGCGCGTCGGCGCGTCGGTCGGGAAGTACTCGCGGTAGACCGCGTTCATCGCCGCGAACTCGCCGATGTCGGTGATGTAGATGGTCGCCTTGACGACGTCCCGGTAGTCCAGCCCGACCGATCGCAGCAACCGCCCGACGTTGTCGAGCATCGCCCGTGTCTCCGCCTCGATCCCGCCCGGTACCGGTCCGTGCGTTCCGGGCGCGTCACCGATCTGTCCGGCGACGAACACGAGGCCGTTCGCCTCGATCACCTTCGAGAAGGGCAACGCGGTCGGCCCCGGATCGGCGGCGACCAGGACGGTCTTCGGCATCTGACGACTCCCTCTGTGACGGCACGCTCACCGAGTCTAGCGAGAGGCCGGACGGTAGCCTTCGCGGATGGACGCCCTGACCACGGCCGCGCTGACGAAGCGGTACGTCCACCGCGAGCTGCCGATCCAACGGCTCGCCGGCCACACGGGCACCGATGTCCTCGCGCTCGACGACCTCACCATCGCCGTCCGCGAAGCCGAGATCTTCGGCTTCCTCGGTCCGAACGGAGCCGGCAAGTCGACGACGATCCGGCTTCTCCTCGGCTATCTCCATCCGACCTCCGGATCGGGCACGGTGTTCGGTCTCGACGTCGTCCGCGAC
>JBPYEM010000309.1:0-6762 GCA_051985205.1 Candidatus Limnocylindrales bacterium
ATCGCGGACCTTTCGCCGCGAACGGGCGTCGACCTGCCGGAGGTTCCGCCGGCCGCTCGCGAGCAGCTGCTCGAAGCGCTGCCGACGCTCGGCTATGTCGGCAATCCCCTCGATCCCTGGGGCGCGACGGACCCGCCCGCGGCGTACGCCGCCGCGTTCGACGCCTTCGCCGCCTCCGCGGCGTACGACGTCCTCGCGCTCGTCCACGACTTCCCGTACCGCTCGCTGCCGTCCGAGGTGGAGACGGCCCAGGACGTGCTCGCGCCGCTGATCGCCGCGACCGTGGACCGGCCGGACCTCCTCCCGGTCTATGTCTCGCTGACGTCGGGCGATCCCACCCCGGAGATCGCCGACGCCCTTCGCGCCGCCGGCGGCGTGCCGTTGCTGCGCGGCACGGTCGAGGCGTTCACCGCGATCGCCGCGCTCGCCCGCTGGGAGGCGACGCAGTCGGGTCGGATGGACGATCGCCCGCGTCGCCCCTCATGGCAACGGCTGGCGGACGAACGAACGTTCGTTGGGCACGACGCCGCCGAACGTCTCGACCCCCACGCACCGCCGGCCCGGTTCGTCGCCCTTCCCGAGGCCGAGAGCCTTGCCCGAGTCGCGGCGGCCGGCATCGCGGTCGCGCCATTCGCCCTGGTTCGGGATGTGGGCGCGGCCGTCGCGGCTGCCGAGCGGATTGGTTGGCCCGTGGTCATCAAGCTCGACGTGGAGGACCTCGCCCACAAGTCGGACGTCGGTGGTGTCCGGGTCGGGCTCCGCGACGCCACGGACGTTCGTGCCGCGGCCGAGCAGCTGGGACGCCTGGACCTCCCCGCGCGCGCCCGGCGCCGCGGTCTGCTCGTGGCGAAGGAGCACTCCGGGATCGAGCTGATCGTCGGCGGGCGGAGGGACGCCTCGTTCGGGCCCCTGGTGCTCGTGGGCCTCGGCGGGATCCTCGCCGAGGTGATGGACGACGTCGCGCTCCGGCTCGCGCCGCTCGACCTCGACGAAGCCCTCACGATGCTCGATGAGCTGCGCGGTCGGCGGGTCCTCGACGGCGTCCGAGGACGCCCGCCGGTGGACCGAGCGGCGGTCGGTGCGATCCTCGTCGCCGTTGGCCGGCTGCTGGTCGAGGATCCGTCGATCCGGGAGATCGACCTGAACCCCGTGATCGCGGGAACGGGCGGCGCCGTCGCGGTCGACGCCCTCGTCGTCGAGGCGACGCCGTGACCGTTGCCCCTGACGAACGGGTTCTCCTCGTTGAGCCGACCGGCTGGGGCGTTCGCCTCGTCCTCAATCGGCCGGGGAAGCTGAATGCGATCTCCGTCGAGCTGCGCGAGGCGCTCGTCGACGCGATCGCGGCGGCGACCGCGGACGAGCGCGTCCGGGTCATCGCGATCGCCGGCGCCGGTCGGGCGTTCTGCGCCGGCTACGACCTGTCCGAGGCGGCACCACCCACGGCCTGGGCGTGGCGCGACGTGCTTGCGCGCGATGTGGAGGCGACGCTGGCGATCTGGTCCTGCCCGAAGCCGGTCATCGCCCAGGTCCACGGCTACGCGCTCGCAGGCGGGCTCGAGCTCGCGATGGCCTGCGACCTCATCGTCGCCGCCGCCGACGCCCAGCTTGGTGAGCCGGAGATCCGGTTCGGCTCCGCGCCCGTCACGCTGCTGATGCCCTTCGTGGTCGGCCAGAAGAAGACCCGCGAGTTGCTGCTGACCGGCGACCTGATCGACGCCGCCGAAGCGGAGCGGATCGGCCTCGTGAACCGGGTCGTGGCGCGCGCCGAGCTTGGTGCCGCCGTGGACGCGCTCGCGGATCGGCTGGCCCGCGTCCCGCCGGATGTCATGGCCCCGACGAAGCTGATGCTGAACCGGGCGATGGACGCTGCAGGTTTCGCCGCCGCCGTCGGGCTCGGTCTCGATCTCCAGTCGTTCGTCAACATGAGCGAGACTGCTCGAGAGTTCGACGAGATCGTGCGCCGCGAGGGATTGAAGGCGGCCCTGGCGTGGCGCGACCGACGCTACGACGAGCGCCTCGCGAAGGACGATGGGCCCGGCACTGTGGCTGCCGACGGCGGCTGAGCCGGGTCAGTCCTCTTCGATGACCGAGATCGGGGCGGACCCGGCGGACACCCCATACGCGGACACGCGCAGTCCGTAGATCCCTGGCTCCAGCTCCGCGACCGTGCCGACGGGGACCACGAGGGACACCTGCGGCCCCACGGGGAAGAGGGTCGTCCCGGGCTGGAGCACGACGACGTGGCCCGGTCCCGGGTCCGGCGAGTCGTCGCCGCTCTCGATCGCCGGATCCGAGGCACTGCCACGCCAGAGCGGCGTCCCGTTCGTGACATCCCGATCGACGAGGCTCGCCTCGATCGCCGATCCGCGGAACTCGACCACGACCGGCAACGGGTAGCTGTTGGTGATGACGGCCACGATCCGGAGCTCACCGGGGGGTGCCTTCGTGCCGTCAGGCAGGACGAGCTCCTTCTCGCCCTCGGTCCCGCCAACGACCTCGATCCGGGTCGTCACATGGACGAAGGCCCGACCGACCGTGTTGGGAACGGCCCACCCCACCACGACGACGACGCCGATCACGAGCGCGATCAGCGCGAGGGTCGCCCGGCGGCGCCGGGTCACGCGGTCGCCCGGCGGCGCAACCGGAGGCCGACGACGAGGAGGAGGCCCACGAGCAGAGCGCCGGCGACCACGCCCCAGACGTTCGACAGCGGCGTGCTGGTCGTCGCCGTTCCGGTGACGGTCTGGTTGGGGGCCGCAGTCGCCGCCGAGGCGTTCGGGCCGGTCGACGGTGCGGCCGATGCACCGGACGGCGACCCCACTGCCGGGAGGTTGCCCGTCAGCTGCCCAACGATCTTCAGGTAGGTGTCGCCGTAGGTCTTGCTCGGCTCCACGTATGAGTTCTCGCTGAACTCGTTCCAGCTGATCAGGCCCATGACGTCCGGCGAGGTCTTCAGCGCGCCCGCCCAGGCCGCTTCCAGGGTCTGGCCGTCCCGGCGAGGAACGACGCTCGTTCCGCCGATCTGACGGGCGTCGAAGCCAGGCGCCGCGGGCGCGATCCAGCGGCCCTCATCGGCGCGGACGGCGGCGGCGAGACCGTCGAGACGCCGCTGGTAGCCGGGGGTGCTGAGCGGATCCGGCGACGACCAGTAGTACGCGTCGCCGTCGAAGAGTGCGGCGCGGGCGGCATAGGCGTCGGCGGACCGCTCCGAGCCGAGAAGCAGCACGCGGCTCGGCGCGCCGATCGCGGTCCGAACGGCGCTGATCTGGCCGTCCTTGTAGCCCCACGTGCCGGACCAGACGATCACGGGACGGTCGCCGAAGACCTTGAAGGGCACCGCCGTCGAGTAGGTGTCGAGGAACCACTGAAGATCGCCCGCGACGGTCGTCTCCTCGAGCGGGAGCCGGTCGAAGTTCAGGCCCTGGTAGAGGAGGATCAGCTTCATGCCGGCCTTCGTCGCCTCGTCGACGACGACCCGGAGGGCGGCGTCGAGCCGCGTCTCGTGCTTCCAGCTGACGATCAGGCCATCGATGCCGGCCGCCTTTGCCCATTGGATCTGCTGGGCGACGACGGCTCGGTCGCGGCTGTCGTACGCGCCGAGCTGGGGCAGATCCTGCTTGGCCCGGCGCCAGCTCGTCGTCGTGTACCAGATGTAGTAGTAGGCGAAGACGAGGGGTCGACCGCCCGCGACGGTCGGGGACGAGGACTCAGCGCCCGAAGCGAGCGGTCCAGCGGAGGCTTCGCCCGCCGATCCGGCCGGCCCGGCTGAGGAGCCCGCCGGCGGCGACACGGTTGCTGCCGCCGCGGACGAGGTTGTGGCCGCAGCGGATGGATCGACCGACGGCGCGGGACTCGCCGCTTCGACCAGGGGTGCGGCTGCGATCGCCACGGACAACCACAGGACCGCGGCGGTCGAGGCAACCGAAGCGAGACGGCGGGTCACTGATCGGTGCACCGGCACGGCCGGGCGGCTGCGGGATCAGTACTGCTGATGGCCACAGCTCCGACAGAACCGGGCGCTATCCGGAACCGCGCGGCCGCAGCGTGGACAGTCGTGCGTCGGGCCCTCGTCGTCGGTCGGCGTCTCGAACCAGGCGGAGCCCACCGTCGACGAGGTCACGGGGCGTGCTGCGGCAACGCGTGACACCACCGGTCGGCTGGCGGATGGCGACGTGCCGATCCGCGAGACGACGGGACCGCTCGAGGCAGCCGAGGTCGCGCTCGGCGCCTCGGCCGGCCGCGGCTGCGGCGTCGGCCACGACGGCGTCGGCTCCCGCGGCGGTGCCTCCGGCCGGCGAACGGCGGAGGACGCGGCCCGTCCCACGGCCAGCGCGCCGCGACCGGCCGTGCGAGCGCCGGCGACGACGAGATCGCGTCCGAATCGAGCGGCCTGCGCGCCCGGTCCCCGTCCGATTCTGGCAATGTCCGCGGCCGTGGCCGAGGCGGCGCCGCGAGCCCCGACTCCCGCCCGGCGAACGGCGTCGGGCGATCGCGGCATGGGGACGCGCCGGACGATACCGACCGGAACGGTGGCGAAATGCCGCATCCAGCCGAGGCGCCGCCGACCCAGCCACAGGAGGCCGATCAGGATCAGGAGGGCGAGGATGACCGTCGCGGCGATGTCCACGTACGAGATCACCCGGATCGTCGCTTCCTGCGTCCGCGACAGGGCGACGGGCGTCGGTGGCGCGATGCCGCCGATCTTCAGCTTGACGAGGTACGAACCCCGGGGCAGGCCCTGGAAGTCCGCCGCGCCGTGGGCATCGAGCGGCAGGATCTTGCTGGTGTTGTCCGGGTAGACGAGCTCGGCGGTCCCACCGACGGCGCCGCCGGTCAGCGCATCGTTCGTCCGGACGGTGAGGTCGTAGAGGAGCAGGCTGATCGGGAAGTTGCTGTTCTTCGTCGGGCGGAAGAACTGCTGGCCGGTGTTGACGACGTTCGTCCCCGCCATCGTGACCTCGGCCAGCCGCCAGAGGGTGTCCGAGGTCGTGAGCCCACCGGTTCGAACAACGGCAGTCCCAGCCTCCCACCAGGGCTTGCTGGAGAAGTCCGTGATGACGAGCTCGAGGCCGGTGGAGGAAGTGAACCGGACCCGCGTGATGAGCGCAGGGTCGATCGGCTGGTTGTTCTGGTCGACGAAGCTGACCGACGCCTGATAGGCCGTCCGAAGGCCGAGGGTGAAGTCGCCCACCTTGGCCACGTCGGGGATCCGCTGCGTCTCGCTGTACTGGTCCGGCCCCTGCCCCCAGCGGCTGAAGCTGACCTTGATGCCGGGGTCGGAGACCTGGTCCACGTGGGCGGTCAGGTCTGCGCCCTCCGACTTCGTCATCGAAAGGGTCGCGACCCCATCAGGTCCGGTCTTCGCCGTCACGCTCCCGAGGGAGATGGGAATTCCTGCGACCGGCGGAAACGTCGATACGTGGATCACCGCAGGACTGATCCTGAGAACGGCATCCGTGTGCGCGGGCGCCAGAAAGCGGTTGCCCTGGAACTCGAGCCGGAGGGCGAGGGGCCGCGCATCCTTCGTGAAGGAGCTCGCGATCTTTATCTGGAGCGCGCCCTTGGCGTTCTGCGCCGTTGCGCCCGGTCCGGGGGCCCCGTCGATGAAGGACCGGACACGAAGTCCCGTGGGATCGATCCCGCCGCCGACCTTGATCGTCGCGTTGATGAAGACCTCATCCCCGATCTTCGGGGTGGGGGGTTGCGTCTGGGGGTTGATGGAAAGCGATACGGGGCTGACCACCACCACGGTCTTCGCGGCCGTCACGCCAGTCCCCGCGAGTGCGAGGAACGCGCCGACGATCACCGGGATCAGCCGGCTGCGCCAGCGGCGGCGTGCAGCCGACCGTCGATCTTCAGGTCGTGTATGCGCCCGGGCGGCGCGGCTCGGAACGATCAATGGGGGTCCTCGGTGGTCCGGCGACCTCGGGAGCGCCGGGCAGGTGGCGGAACAGTTGGATCGGACGATGCCGATGAATCAGACCGTGATTCCGGGGGCGAATCGGCGCGCTCGTCAAGTCCGCGCGACGGATCGCCCGGGTTTCTGGTTCGTGGCGTTCGCGTCCGGCGGATGGACGCGCCGGCGCGCTCCGGTGTGGCGTCGGTCGAGGCATCCGCGGAAGAGCTTGGTTCTGCTGGCGTCGTCGACCCGCTTGGCGGGGTGGCAGGGGTTGACGTCGGCCGGGCGGATCGCTTCGTCGATCGCTCCGGGGCCGGCGGTGTCGGAGGAGTCGTCGATGCAGCGGTGGCGCTCCCGCGTCGGCGGACGGCGGCGGCGCCGAGCGGCGGGGACCCCGTATCCGTCGGGCGGCGGGGCGGCCGAGTCGTCGGCGTCGGAGCGTCCGGAGTGACGGCCGGGTCGCGGGGCGTCCGAATGGTCCGGATCGTCGGAGCGGGCGCGGCCGGCTCCGACGTCGCCTTCCTGTTCCGCGGCTTCACGGCAGGCTCCGGCGTCGGGACGGGCGCGGCCGCGATGGCTCTGCGGCCGCGAACCGCCGCGGCCGGCTCCGCAACGGGCAATGAGGCGGCCGGCTCCTCCTGGGCCTTCCGGCGGCGAACACTTCCGAGCGGTGCGTGAGCCCGCGTGGGTGCGGCCGGCTCGGATGGTGCGGCCGGGGGAGAGACGACCGGCTTTCGTCCGCGAACTCGCACGGCAGGCTCGGCGACGGGCGCGACGGGCGCGGCGAGTTCGGCGGGTTCAGCGGCGATCGTTCGCCGGCGAGTGCTCCCGAGCGGCGCCGGCCCAGCAGCGCGGGTCTCCGG
>JBPYEM010000310.1:0-2890 GCA_051985205.1 Candidatus Limnocylindrales bacterium
GGTCCGGGCGCTTCGCCGACTAGAGATGGTCGCAGGGCCCGAAAGGTTCAACGAACCCCGCGATTCCCCGGTCCCCGGCCCGCAGACCGAGGGCGACCGGGGCGGTCAGCCGATCGTCAGCGTTCCCTTCATGCCGCCGGCGTAATGGTCGGGGAACGTGCAGAGGAAGGGATACGTGCCGGGCTCCGGCGCGGTGAATGTCACGCTGTCGTCGGCGTTGCCCTCGATCAGCTTCGTCGCGGCGACGATCCCCGGATCGTGGGGGTCCAGCCAGTCGCCGTCGTCGCCGGCCTTCGCGCCGCTCGCCAGGACGGCGTCTTCCTGACCGGGTTTCACGAGCACCCAGTTGTGACCGATCTCGTCGTCCGGGTTCGTCGTGTTGACGAGCTTCAGCGTGATCGTCGAGCCCGCCGGAGCGGTCAGCGCAGCCTGGGCGTAGTGGAAGTCCTTCGCGCCGGGAGCCGTCTCGATCGTGAGGGCGATCGTCGTCGCCGTGGCGATCGAGGTCGCACCGGGTGTCGTTGGCTCGATGGAGGCGGACGTTCGCGGGGTGGCTGACGACATCGGCACGCCGACCGTGCCCGAGCACGCCACGGTCGACGTCACAACGACCAACAGCGCGACGACGGCGCGAGACAGACGCAGCGGCGACGCCGGGGACGGCGGGACGGCAGTTGACACGTCGAGATCCAGCGCGGCGATCGAACGGCGGATTGGCGGCGAATCCTACCTGTCTCTGGCGCCACGATTCGCGCCATTTCTTCGAGCGTCGACGCGGCGGTGACCCGTCCGTGAACCAAGCCCGAGCCACCGGTGTATGGTCAGGCGACCCGAGGTACGGGCCGCCGGACGCCGCGCGGGAGAGCGGCGGACCGTCGACGTCAGCCATGACCGGTGACTGAGCTGCCCGACTGCCCACCTGCCCGCCGCTCCGGGCGCCCGCGTTCGTGAGCTCCCTGCGCCGATCGATCGGCTGGGCCGTCGGCTTGTGGCGTCTCGCCAGCGGGCGCATTCGCGCGGACTGGCGGTTCCTCGTGGGCGTCTGGCTCCTCCTCGTGTGCGCGACGACGCTGCTCGCCGCCGGCGTCGTGTACGGCGACGCGGTGGCCGTCGGGAGCCTGCGGTCCTCCGTCAGGAGCGCGCCGCCCGCCGACCAGGGCGTCTCCGTCGAGGCGCAGGGCGCCCCGGACGAGATCGTCGCCGCGGATCCGGACGTGCGGTCGGCGATCCGGGCGGCCATGGGGCCACCTGCGGCCGCGACGGTCCAGGTCGCCCGCTCCGGGTCGCTCGTTCGCGCCTCGGGCAGCACGTCGATCCTGACGCTCCTCGAGAGCGTCGACGATCTCGCGGCCCACGCGACGCTCGTCGCCGGTCGCTGGCCGGAGGCGACGAAGGACCCGGTCGAGGCTGTCGTCTCGGTCGCAGCCGCCACGTCGCTGGCCGTCCATCCCGGCGACCGAGTCCCGCTCGGCGATGCCTCCGTCCCGGGCGCGGATCCGAACCACCCGATCGTGACGGTGGTCGTCGTGGGGACGTTCGAGCCGGTCCCGACCGATCCGGCGTGGGCTGGCGATGAGCTGACGACGAAGGGTGTCGCGTCCCTCAACGGATCGACGTTCCGCGGGCCGTTCGTCGTCCTCGCTCCGGATCTCCTGCAGGCGGACCGATTCCGTCGCATCGACGCGACGTGGCGCGCCGGGCTCGATCTCGACCGGATCACGGCCGACGACATCGAGCCGCTCCGCGCTCGACTCGGCAGCCTGGCTGACGGCGTCCGTGGCGTCTTCCCCGCCGGAGAGTCGGTCACCACGATGGTCGGGTTGAAGGGGCTCCTCGACGGGATCGATCGCTCCCTCCAGGTGGCCCGCGGCGCGGTCTTCCTCCTCACCCTGCAGTTCGCGGTCGTGGCCGCGTACGCCGTCCTGCTGGTGGCCGGCATGCTCACGGACCGGCGGCGGCCGGAGATCGGCCTCCTCCGCTCGCGAGGCGGGTCGACGCTGCACGTCGTGACCCTCGCCCTCGGCGAAGCCGTCCTGCTGTGCGTGCCGGCGGCGGTCGTCGCGCCGTTCGTCGCCGCGGGCATCGTCCGGCTGCTCGGCCTCGTCGGGCCGTTGGCGGCGACGGGTGCGGTTGGTCCTGCGGGCATCACCCAGACGGTGGTCGCGACGGTCGCCGTCACCGGTGCGATCGCCGCGGTCGTGCTGACGCTGCCGGCGCTCGCAGCCGGCGCCGAGGTCGCCGGGATCCGGGCGGTCCTCGGCCGGCCGATCGCCCGGACGTTCGCCCAGCGGCTCGGGATCGACGTCGCGCTCGTCGTCGTCGCCGCGATCGGGATCTGGCAGCTCCGGACCTATGGCGGGCCGCTCAGCCGATCGGGCACCGGATCGCTCGGGGTCGATCCGCTGCTCGTCGCCGCGCCGGCGCTCGGGCTGCTCGCCGGGGGCGTCCTGGCGACCCGGCTCGTCCCGCGGCTCGGGGAGGCCGGGGAGCGGCTCCTCGATCGCGCTCGCGGCCTCCTCTCGCCGCTCGGCGCTCGCCAGATCGCGAGGCGGCCGCTGCGCTACACGCGGGCCGCCCTGTTGCTGATGCTCTCGACCGCGCTGGGAACGTTCGGGGCGATCTACGCCGCCACGTGGACCGCGTCGCAGGCGGACCAGGCCGCGTACCAGACGGGCGCGGACGTTCGTGTCGCGCTGGGCCCCGCGGCGACCGTTCCCGCCTGGCAGCGCGGCACGGCCTACCGGGCCATCGCCGGTGTCAGCCAGGCGACGCCGGTCGGCCGGCGCGACCTGGCCGTGGGTCGCGTGGTGCGAACCGGCGTCCTCCTCTCGGCCGACGCGACCACGATCCCGCGGATCGCCAGCTTCCCGAGCGGGAGTGAGACGACCGG
>JBPYEM010000311.1:0-2288 GCA_051985205.1 Candidatus Limnocylindrales bacterium
CCGGCGATCGGCAGGAGTCGACCGATTCGGCTCATGTCCCGGCCGAACAGCCCGCCCCCGCCGATCAGGATCGTCCGGTGCGAAGCCGCAGCGAACGGCGCTCGCCCGACCGGGACCGCGCGAACGCCATGACGCCGTCGGGTCTCGCGTGGGTCCCGGGAGACGACCGTGACCTGGGCGCGTTCGAGCGTCGTCAACAGGCCCGCCAGGATCGCCTCGTTGCCCAGGTTGCCGTGCCCGTAGCCGCCGACGACCAGCGTCCGGTCGCCGCCGCGCGCGGCGCGGTGCGCGAGGAGCACGATCCCTCCTCGTTGTGATGCGTGTCGGAGCCTGACTCGAGCATCCGAGATCGCCGTTCCGGGCGGCAACCCGGACCCCCGGGGTACCTTCCGGCATCGACACGGAACCGGGTCCCGATTCGCGATTCGCAGATCGGGCACGCGTTTGGGTTCCGGCCTCGCCTCGGCCGGTGCGCCGGTGCGCCGGACCTCTGTTCGTCGCCGGAGCAGCCCGGTCCCACGGCCCGCCTGTGACGTTCCTCCCAGTCAGCGCCCAGGGACGGCTTCAGCCCACCAGAAACGCCGTCACGCGCCCAAGGCCCTTCGCCTCGATGTCCCGCGGTTCCAGGTCGAACCGACCGGCCGGGAGCCGATCGCGCGTGGAGGCCGCGATCTGGACGCGGCCTGGGATCCCCGACGATTCCATCCGCGATGCGAGGTTGACGGTGTCACCCCAGAGGTCGAACAACAGGCGACGGCGACCGATCACTCCGCCGACGACCGGTCCGCTGGCGACGCCGATCCGGATCTCGATGGGAATGGATGTGCTCCGCTGCAGGTCCGCGACGACCGCCAGCATCGCCCGCGCCATCTCGACCGCATGCAGCGCGTGGTCGGCGCGACGCTCCGGCGCACCTGCGACCGCCATGTAGGCGTCGCCGATCGTCTTGATCTTCTCGAGGCCGTGTTCCTCCGCGAGCTCGTCAAACCGGGTGAACAGCTCGTCGAGCACGTCGACGACCCGGGCCGGCGGCGTGTCGTGAGCCCACGACGTGGATCCGACGATGTCGGCGAAGACGACCGACGTCTCCGGGTACTCCTCGGCGATCCGCGCCTCGCCCCGACGGAGACGCCGTGCGATCGACGCCGGGATCGCGTTCGTGAGGAGCTCGTCGGCACGGGCTTCGGCCGCGAGCCGCCGTTGGTCCGTGTAGCGGAGGAGCAGGAACACGATGACCATCGGCGCGAGGCCGTTCTGAAGCTGTCCCACGAGCTCGACGCCGTACGGAGCCGGCGCCGCCGACGCGCGGGCGATGGGATCGATCGCGACCATGACCGCGACCATGACGAGATAGACGAGGAACCACGGGATCGCCCTGCGTGGGCCGAGGGCGAGGATCGCGTAGGCGGGCACGAGGAACGCCCAGCCAAGGCCGCTGCTGGAACCAGTGATGCCGCCGGCGAGGAACGTGGCCGCTGGGACGAACAACACGCCGCTCACGAGGAGCGCAACCACGTACCGGCCGTAATTTCGCGTCCGAGCGAGAACCCCGAGGTTGGCGGCCGCGAACAGCGACAGGGCCAACGCGAGCGACCAGCTCGCCGCGGAGAACCCTGCCTGAAAGGGCACCGCAAGCGGCGCCACGATCGTGACATACCCGGCGGCCACGCCAACCCGCTTGCGAAGGCGGAGGTCGTCGGAGTCATCCGACGCGTCGGCCAACGCGATCCAGGGTTCCAGGACCGAGGCGATTGCGGTCCGGCGATCGAGGGCGCCATCGAGGTCGGCCATCGCCCCGGATGCTAGTCCGCCAGGGGAACGCGCGATGACGACCCGTCGCGCTGCGGCGTGGCGCCCCTACGCGATCCGGCGGGCGGGAGAGGTGGAGGTGCGGGCGGACGGCTCGCTCGGCTCCCCGCCGAGGGGCGCATCCGCCTCGATCAGCGCGGTGACGGCGTCGACGTCGAGCGGTCGGGCGAAGAAGTAGCCCTGGCCCAGGTCCGCCCCGAGATCGCGGAGGACCGCGAGCTGCGACGGCTCCTCGATCCCCTCCGCGACCGTCTCGAGGTGGAGCGTCTCGCTCAGCCGCAGGATCGAGAGCACGACCGCGGACTGCGTCGGCCCGTCGTCGCGGCTCGCGACGAACGACCGGTCGATCTTCAGCTCGTCGATCGGGAACCTGCGCAGATAGTTCAGCGACGAGTAGCCCGTCCCGAAGTCGTCGATCGCGAGGCGCACGCCGAGGCGCTTCAGGTCGACCAGCATCGCCGTTGCCGCTTCGGCGTCCT
>JBPYEM010000312.1:0-4868 GCA_051985205.1 Candidatus Limnocylindrales bacterium
ATCGACGTCCTCGTCGAGCCGGTCGTGCCGGACGCCGCGGTCGAGGCGGCCAGGCATCGCGGGGTCGCGCTCGCGACGGTCCTGCCGAACGACGCGCCGCCCGCCGAGTTCGGACGACACGAGCCCGGCGACGGGGCGCCGCCGGCGTCACCGATCCGAGTCGGCGGCGACGGCTCGATCGATGGCTCGCTCGGCTCGCCCCAGGCGGACGACGCGCTCCGCGTCGCCAGCGCGGATGCGTTGCTGCGCGGGACGTCGAGGACGATCACGATCGGTGATCGGCAGGTGTTCGTGGAAGCGTTCCCGGTCCAGCCGCGGTTGGTGATCGTGGGTGCGGTCGAGGTCGCTCGCTCCCTTGCCGTCTTCGCCAAGGAGCTCGGCTACGAGGTCGTCGTGGTCGACGGGCGAGCGTCCTTCGCGACGCCGGAGCGCTTCCCGGCCGAACGCGTCGATCGGCTCGTCGTCGGCTGGCCCGACGAGGTCGCGGACGAGATCGGGCTGGGACCGGATGACGCGGTGGCCGTGCTCACCCACGATGTGAAGTTCGATGAGCCCGCGATCGTCGAGGCCCTTCGCCGCGGCTGCCGCTACGTCGGCGCCGTTGGCTCGAAGAAGACCCAGGCGGACCGACGCGCGCGGCTCCGCGAGGCCGGGGTGAGCGAGGAGGAGCTGGGCCGCCTCCGTGGTCCCGTCGGGCTGGATCTCGGTGGGCGGAACCCATCCGAGACGGCGCTCGCGATCATCGCCGAGGTGGTCGCGGAACGATACGGCGGATCCGGGGTGCCGCTGCATGCGCGGGCCACGAGCGCCCCGTCGCGGGAGGCCGTTGCCGCCTCCTCCTGACGGCGGCCGTCCGGCCGCGGACCCCGCCGGGTCGTTGCGAGGCGGATGCAAGAGCGACCGGAACCAGGCCGACCGGCGATGACGGAAGCGGGATGACGCTTCGATCACCGACCGTTTCCGCCGTGAGGGTTGCATGGCCGTCGCCTCGCCACGTCCGCTGCCCGACCAGCTCACGGTCATCGTCCTCCGGGCGCTGCCCGGCCTGGGCGACTGGCTGTGCGCGGTGCCGACTCTGCGCGCCCTGCGCACCGCGCGCCCCGATGCGCGGGTCCACCTCGTCGGGCTCGCCCGGACCCGCGCGTTCGTCGAGCGTTACCCGGGGCTGATCGACGGGTTCCACGCGTTTCCCGGCTGGCCAGGGATCCCGGAGCAGTCCCTCGACTCGGGCGCCGTTCCCGGCTTCCTGGCCGCGCTGCAGGGCCTCGAGGCCGACCTCGCGATCCAGCTCCACGGCTCCGGTGAGATCACGAACGAGCTCGTCGAGCTGTTTGGCGCGGCGGCGACCGCCGGCTTCTACCGGCCGGGCGAGCGCTGCCCCGACCCCGCGCGTTACCTGCCGTGGGGCGACGCGGATTCGGAGGCAGAGCGCGGCCTCCGGCTCCTCCGGCGTCTCGGGATCGATGCACCCGAGCGCCGCCTCGTCTTCCCGATCTCCGACGGTGCTCCGGACGAGGCAGAGCGGCTGCTGGCGTCGAGAGGGGTCGGATCGCCGTTCGTCGTCCTCCATCCCGGCGGCCACCAGGAGCAGAACCGGTGGCCGGTCGATCGATTCGGGAGGATCGGCCGAGAGATTGCGGGGCTCGGCTGGCAGATCGTCATCACCGGCGAGGCAGCCGAGGCGGGTCTGACCGCGGACGTCGCAGGGGCGATCCCGGGCGCGGTCGACCTTGGCGGCGAGACGAGCCTCGACACGGTTGCCGCAGTGCTCCGGCGCGCGACGCTCCTCGTGACGAACGACACCGGCATCTCTCATCTCGCGGACGCCCTGGACGTGCCGAGCGTCGTGGTCTTTGCCAACGACGACGGAACGCGTCGGCGGCGGTGGGCACCGCTCGACGTCGGGTTGCACCGGCCGGTCGACGCGGCCGGCGACGCCGCCGCCCTGGATGTCGCGCTCGCCGCCCGCCGGCTTCTGGCGCTTCGTGATGACCCGGGCGAGAAAACCAGCGGGACCGGACCGAGACGACGGGGAGCGGTCGCATGACGCCGTTTCGCGTCCTGACCTGGCACGTGCACGGGAGCTACCTGGACTCCCTGGTCCAGACCGGTCACACGTTCTACCTGCCGGTGACCGACGACCGGGGAGCCGGCTACGCCGGACGCTGGGCGGAGTGGGGTCCGAACGTCGTCGAGGTCCCGGTCGAATCGGTCCGCGACCTCGACGTGGACGTCGTCCTCTTCCAGTCGCGGGACGCCTGGGAGCGCGGCCAGCAGGAGATCCTGAGCCCGGAGCAGCGACGTCTCCCGCGGATCTATCTCGAGCATGATCCGCCGCGCGGCCACCCGACGGATCAGCGCCATTGGGTGGACGACCCCGACGTGCTCCTCGTCCACGTCACGAGCTTCAACGATCTCATGTGGGATCCGGGTCGGAGCCCGACATGGGTGATCGAGCACGGCGTCGCGGACACCGGCGTCCGCTGGACGGGCGCGATCGACCGCGGCATCGTCGTGATCAACGACCTCGCGACGCGCGGCCGGCGGCTTGGCGCCGACCTGTTCCTCGGCGCCCGCGAACAGGTTCCGCTCGACCTCGTCGGGATGGGCGCGGAGCTCCTCGACGGCCTGGGGGAGATCCGCCGCGTCGACCTGCCCGCGTTCACCGCGCGATACCGGTTCTTCTTCAACCCGATCCGCTACACGAGCCTCGGCCTCGCGTTCGTCGAGGCGATGACGATCGGCATGCCGATCGTGGCCTTCGCGACGACGGAGATCCCGGTGGTCCTCGAGGACGGCGAGTCGGCGATCCTCGCCAACGACCTGCCGACGCTGATCACGGGGATGCGGGCGCTCCTCGAGGACCGCGCGCTCGCCCAGCGGCTTGTAGCCGCCGCGCGCGAGATCGCCCTGGAGCGGTTCTCGATCGACCGCTTCACGGCCGACTGGACCGCGGCGTTCCAGGAGGTGACCGGTCGCTCGTCGGCGTCGCGTCGCTCCTCGGCGTTGCGTCGCGCCTCGGCGTCGCGTCGCTCGGCGGGCAGTGCTTCTGCTGCCTCCGACACCCGTCCCGTGGAGGTCATTTCATGACGCCGCGGATCGCGATGATCTCGGATCACGCGTCGCCGATCGCGACGTTGGGCGGCGTGGACGCCGGCGGTCAGAACGTCTATGTCGACCAGGTCGCGCGGCACCTTGCGAGCGTCGGGGCACAGGTCGACGTCTTCACCCGGCGCGAGGACGCCAGCCTGCCCGAGACGGTCGAGCTGGTGCCAGGCGTGCGCGTCATCCACGTGCCGGCGGGTCCCGCGGAGCCGGTCGCCAAGGAGCGTCTCCTGCCGTTCATGCCGGAATTCACCCGGTGGATGGTCGAACGCCTCGAGGGCGGTCGCGACTACGACCTCGTCCACGCGAACTTCTTCTACTCGGGCCTCGTCGCCGCGGAGCTGAAGGCGGCGCTCGATCTGCCGTTCGTCGTCACGTTCCACGCGCTCGGCCGGATCCGCCGGCAGTTCCACGGCGACGCGGACGGCTTTCCCGACGAGCGGTTCGCGATCGAGGACCGGATCGTCGCCGACGCCGACCGGATCATCGCGGAGTGTCCGCAGGACGAGGAGGACCTGATCCGGCTCTACAACGCCGACCCGTCACGAATCACGATCGTGCCCTGCGGGTTCGACCCTTCGGAGTTCGAGCCGATGAGCCGGCCGCTCGCACGACTCGACCTGGGCCTCGATCCGGCTGAGCGGATTCTCCTCCAGCTCGGCCGGATGGTGCCCAGGAAGGGCGTCGACACGGTGATCCGGGCAGTCGGCCGCCTGCGGTCGGAGCACGATCTCGCGGTCCGTCTGCTCGTGGTCGGCGGCCCCGACCGGGAGCCGGACCTCGACGCCTCACCGGAGCTGCGGCGCCTCGCGTCGGTCGCCGCGGAGGAGGGCGTCGGCGACCTCGTCCGCTTCGTCGGCCGGCGTGACCGGGCGGAGCTCGCTCGCTACTACAACGCGGCGGACGTCTTCGTCTCGACGCCGTGGTACGAGCCGTTCGGGATCACCCCGGTCGAGGCGATGGCGTGCGGCATCCCGGTGGTCGGGTCGCGGGTCGGCGGGATCAAGTTCTCCGTTCGGGACGCGGAGACGGGCTATCTCGTCCCACCGAACGACCCCTCGGCGGTCGCGGAACGGATCGCGCACCTGTATCGGCACCCGAAGCTGCTCTCGGTCTTCGGCCGGCAGGCCGCGCAACGGGTCAACGACCTCTTCACCTGGGAACGGGTCGCGAACGGCATCGCCGCGATCTACGAGGACGTGCTGCTCGAGGGTCGGCTCGCCCGCCGCGACGAGGCCGACCGGCTCGCGCGCGTCGACCGCCGCTTCGACGAGGCGGTGGAAGCGCTCGCCCAGACGCGGCGACGGTCGCGCGGCGCGATCGTCGAGGTCGCAGACGAGCTGTGCCGGGCGCTCCTGCACGACAACAAGGTCCTCGTCGCCGGCAACGGCGGCAGCGCGGCGGCGGCGTCGCACTGGGCGGGCGAGCTGGTGGGTCGCTATCTCGAGCCGCACCGCCGCGGCATCGCCGCGATCGCCCTCGGGATGGACCCGTCGGTCGTGACGGCCTGGTCGAACGACGTCGGCTTCGACGATGTGTTCGCCCGGCAGGTCGAGGCGCTCGGCCGGCCTGGCGACGTCCTGGTCGGGCTCTCGACGAGCGGCCGCTCGGTGAACCTCGTCCAGGCATTCGCCGCCGCTCGGCGTCTCGGCCTCCGCACGGTCGCAATCGTCGGTGGCGACGGAGGCGAGCTCCAGGCGATGGCCGACCACGTCGTGCTCGTGCCGTCCAGGAGCACGCAGCACGTCCAGGAGGCGCATGAC
>JBPYEM010000313.1:0-7215 GCA_051985205.1 Candidatus Limnocylindrales bacterium
GCGTCTGCGCCCGCTCGTGCCTGGGCGAACCGGGCCGCCTTGCCGAAAGTCGTTGCGCGTGCAACAATCCGACCACCCGGCTCGACCGAGCGCCCAGGGAGGGCGCCACCGATCGCCGCCCACGAACAGGAACCAAGCAGCCATGGCCGTCGAGCCCATCAGTCTTCCGATCCCAGCGTCCGACGCCCAGATCGAGCGCGTCGCGGAGCGCCTCCGCGAGCAGAACATCGAAGTCCTCATCGTCGACAGCGGCGACGAGGCCCGGGAAGCCGTCCTCGAACGGATCCCGGAGGGCACGGAGGTCTACAGCGGGAAGAGCCTGACTCTCGAGGAGACCGGGATCTTCACCGCGCTCCATGACGGCCGGTTCGAAGCGATCCGGCCCAAGCTCCAGGCGATGGACCGGGCGACGCAGGGCCGCGAGATGCGCAAGCTGGGCCAGGTTCCGGACACGATCGTCGGCAGCGTCGCCGCGGTGACGCGGGACGGCTGGCTCGTCGCCGCGTCGGCGACCGGCAACCAGCTCGCTGCCTACGCGGCCGGCGCGGGTCGGGTCATCCTGGTCGTGGGCAGCCAGAAGATCGTGCCCGACCTCGCCGCGGCCCTTCGCCGGATCGACGAGGTCGTCTTCCCGTACGAGGACGCGCGGGTTCGTTCGACGCTCGGCGTCGGGACGAAGCTCGAGAAGATCCTCCTGCTCCGCGGCGAGTGGACCGCGGGACGGACGACCGTGATCTTCGTCCGGGAGCCCGTCGGCGTCTGACGGCCGAAGCGGCCGGGCACACGGGATTGGCGCGCGCGGCCTAGCCCGTGACGCTCGCGACGAGCCCCTGGGCCTCCTCGAGGAGCCGCTCGAGGTGGGCCTCGCCGCGGAAGCTCTCGGCGTAGACCTTGGCGACGTTCTCGGTCCCTGACGGCCGGGCCGCGAACCAGCCCTGATCTGTCACCACCTTCAGGCCCCCGATCGGTGCGTCGTTGCCCGGCGCGCGGGTGAGGATGGCCGTGATCGCATCGCCGGCCAGCGTCGTCGCCTTGACATCCGACGCCGACAGCCGGCCCAGCGCCGCCTTCTGCTCCGGCGTCGCCGGCGCGTCGACCCGGCGATAGGCCGGCGCGCCGAAGCGCTCCGTGAGCTCTGCGTACGCGAGGCCCGGATCGCGTCCCGTCCTCGCGGTGAGCTCGCACGCGAGCAGGTCGGCGATGATCCCGTCCTTGTCGGTCGTCCAGACCGTGCCGTCGCGACGCAGGAACGAGGCGCCAGCACTCTCCTCACCGCCGAAGCCGAGCGAGCCGTCGACGAGCCCGCCGACGAACCACTTGAAGCCGACCGGGACCTCGACCAGGCGGCGCCCGAGATCCTCGACGACGCGATCGATCATCGAGGACGAGACGAGCGTCTTCCCGACCCCCGTCCCGGATGACCAGGACCGGCCACCTCCGAACAGGTAGGCGATCGCGGCCGACAGGAAGTGGTTCGGGTTCAGCAGGCCGGCGGTCGGCGTGACCACGCCGTGACGATCGGCGTCCGCGTCGTTGCCCAGGGCGATGTCGAATCGGTCCTTGAGCGCGATGACGTTTGCCATCGCCGAGGGTGAGGAGGGATCCATCCGGATCTTGCCGTCCCAGTCGTACGTCATGAAGCCGAACGTCGGGTCGACGCGGTCGTTCACGATCGTGACGTCGAGGCCGTGCCGGTCGGCGATCGCGGCCCAGTAGCGGACCGACGCACCACCCATCGGGTCGACGCCGATCCGGAGACCGGAGCGGGCGATCGCCGCGAGGTCGATGACGGACGGGAGATCGTCGACGTAGCCGCCGAGGAAGTCGTGGGGCGTCGTCCCGTTGCCGACCTCGGACGCCGACGCGCGACCGATGGCCGCGACGCCGTCCGCGCCGGACCCCTCGAGCAGCCGGTTCGCCTCGGCCTGGATCCAGCCGGTGACGTCCGTGTCGGCGGGACCGCCGTTGGGCGGGTTGTACTTGAAGCCGCCGTCGTCGGGCGGGTTGTGGGATGGCGTCACGACGATGCCATCGGCAAGGCCGCGGCCGTCGGTCGCCGGAGCCTCACCCCGTGGGATCGTCCGGCCCCGGTTCGAGACGAGGATCGCGTGCGACACGGCGGGCGTCGGGGTCACGCCGAGCTCATCGGACGCGACGCGAACGTCGACGCGGTGAGCGACGAGGACCTCGAGTGCCGTCGCCGTCGCGGGCTCGCTCAGGGCATGCGTGTCGCGGCCGACGAAGAGCGGCCCGTCGTAGCCGCGGGCCTCGCGGTACCGGCAGATCGCCTCGGTGATGGCGAGGATGTGCGCCTCGTTGAAGGCGCCGCGGAACGCCGAGCCGCGATGCCCGGACGTGCCGAAGGCGACCCACTGCGTCGGGTCCGACGGATCCGGCTGGACCTCGTGGTAGGCGCGGAGCAACGCGGCGACGTCGACGAGATCGGCGGGGTCCGCCGGCTGCCCGGCGCGCGGACTGTTGGGCATGGCGCCGAGCGTACCGCGATCGTCCCGACTCGATCCGGCGGTTGACGCCCGCGGCGAAGCCCCGCCAGGCCCCGCCGGATCACGGCACCCGGTGCGAGACCGCACATCGGTCTCGACGGCAGATCGGTCCAGCCGCGCGTGCGCCGATCGCCGTAGTCCTCGGTGCCCGCGCGCACCGGCGGGACGTTCAGGCCGGCACGTCATGGCGCATTCGCGTGCGGGGACGGGACTGGACGGTCATCCCGACGCCGCCACCCGGCCTATTGCGCCACGGGGTCGAGCGGCGACGATCCGGGAGCAGGCCATCACCCGGCCCGCCGCTCGGCCCGTCGGTCGAAGGCTCGGAGACCTCGATGCTCACGACCGATCGGATCTGCCTCCAGTGCGGGACGACCTCGAACCAGGGCCGCGCGGTCGTCTGCCGGCGGTGCGGACTCCGGTTCGGCGACGAGCCGCGACGCGACGCCTCCCTTCCCTCCTGCCCGATCTGCTACCTGACCGTCGACGACGACGGGCTGACGCCGTCCTACCGCAACCGCTACCTCAGGGTCAGCCTCGTCCAGCACATGGACGAGCACGACGACTTCCCGCCCGGCGACGACGACTGGCTCGCCGGTCTCCGGCGCGGCGACCAGATCGCCATCGGCCGCTTCACGGCGCCGTTCGACGTCGTGCGCCGCTATCTCGTCACCGGCCAGATCGAGGCCGGCCGGGGCCGGACGATCCAGCACAACGCGGTGTTGACCGCGATGTCCCAGATCACGCGCTGGGGGCGCAACCCGGACGTGTTCGGCGACCAGCCGGCGTGGGTCGAAGCGCGAGCCGAGATCGCCGCCGTGATGGACCGCTATGCCCAAGGGCGGCGGACGCCATGGTGATCGACGCTCGCCCGCGCCCCGCAACCGCCGCGATCGCCGAGGCCGCGGATCGGGTTGCCGCCGCGCTCGCCGCGGACCAAAGCGTGGCCCGCGACGTCGCCGCGTCCGGTGGCGCCGAGGGCGTCGCCCACCAGCTCGTCCCGATCGTGGCCTGGGCCTTCGACGTGCCGAGGCTGTCCGACCTCGATGCGGTCCGGACCGGGGTCACGGTGGCCCGGACGCGGATGCTGCTCGGGATGCCTCGCCGGATCGTGCTCGCGGCCGTCCACGAGCTGCCGACCGTCCTCGTCGGGGACGTGCCGAGCTCCCATCGGCTCGACCCGATCGCGATCGAGGTCGGGCTGCGGCTCCGAAGCGGCCGCGACCTCCCGGTGGAGCTTCGCGCCGGCTGACCCTCGCGGCTCGGCGCGAACGGCGCGACGACACACGAGACCGGCGGTCCGCCGAAGCGGATCGCCGGTCGTTCGTTCCCGGACCCGGTGGGTCCCGGGAGAAGCGGCTAGAGGTTCGAGCTCGACGGCGTGCCCGAGCTCGACGGCGTCGTCGGGGTGCTCGGAGCGGTCGAGCCACCGGAGCGCTGACCGCTGGACCCGCTGCCCATGTTCGGGCAGTCGTGGCCGGCGCGGCCGCTCGGAGCCCCACCGTTCGGGGCCTGCCCGTTGGGCGCGGCGCCGTTCGGTGCCTGACGTGGCGAGCCGCTGCCGGGCGCGGCGCCATTGCCGCTCCCCGTTGACGGCTGCGTCGTCGCGTTCGGCGCGGCCGACCCGGACGGGTCCGCCGCATTGACCACCGCGACGCCACCGACGATCAGCAGGCCGACGGCGAGGAACGCCGTGGCCACCGTGCGCCGGATGCCGCCCAGCCTGGGTCGGATGGATGGGGACGGAGTCTCGGATGGCTGGGGCGTCGTGCCGGCCGGCGAAGACGCCCACGAGCCGACCGGCTGGTCGCCGGCCGGGGACCAGATCGGCTGGTCCTCCGGTGGGGTGGTCCAATCCATGGGGTCGTGCCTCATACGGAAGGAATTCGGGAACCGGTGGTCGGTCATCGGTCGGGCATCGGCACCTCCGCGGTGGGGATCCGGTCCGCGGTCCCGTCGACCGCGGCTCGCGCGGAGGACCGTCCCCCACGGTCCACGTCGGTCCTTCCCCACCGACGGAGTGGATCGCCGCCACCCCGACGGCGACCCGGGACGAGGAGCGTGACCGCGCGGCCGGAGGGGAGGCGGCGAACCTCCCGATCGAACGCGCTCATGGGAACCGGTTGAACCAGTGGGCCGCGAGGCCAGCGCCGGCGACGACGAGAGCAAGACCCGCGGCGGCGAACCACTGCGTGACCTCTCGTTGCTCCTGCGTGTACCCGATCCGGGACCCGAGGCTCTGGTAGATCTGGGCGAGATCCTGGGCGGTCGGCGCCTGGAAGAACCGCCCGCCGGTCGTCTCCGCGATCGCGGCGAGCGTGTCGGTGTCCGGTGGCACGTTCAGCGTGTGGAGCTGGCCCTGATCGTCCGGCACCGTGACCGTGCCGTCGGCCGTGCCGAGGGCCACGGTGTAGACGGGGACGCCGAGGCGCGCGGCCACCTCCGCGGCCGGGATCGGCTCGAGTTGCCCGGTGGAGTTCGCGCCGTCGGAGAGGAGCACGGTCGCGACGACCGGCTTCGCCGTGGCCCCCGGGGTCGCCGATCCCGAGGATCCGGTCGATGTCGACGGCGACGCGGACGGTGTCGCGGACGCGGGCGGAGCGCTCGACGTCGAGGGGCTCGGCGAGCCCGTGGCCGCAGCCGCGGTCGGATCGAGGCCGGCCGCCCGGAGCGACGTCGTGATCGCGTCGCCGAGGGCCGTCCCACCCCGGGCCTGGAGGTCCGAGATGGCCGCCCGGAGCTCGCCCCGGTCCGTCGTCGGCGCGACGAGGATCCGTGGCTCGGTCGAGAAGGCGACCAGGCCGACCTTGATCCCGCTCGGGAGCTGGTCGAGGAAGCTCGACGCGGCCGCCTGCGCCGCAGCGAGGCGGTTCGGCGCGACGTCCTCGGCCATCATCGAGCCTGAGACGTCCATCGTCAGGATGATCGTCGCCTCGTTCCGCGGGATCGCGACCGTCATCGACGGACGAGCGAGGGCGAGGACGAGGGCCCCCATCGCGGTCAGGTAGAGCGCCGGCGGAACATGGCGGCGCCAGGCGGGGGTCCGGGGCACCAGATTGCCGAGCAGATCGACGTTCGTGAACCGCACGACGTAGCGGCTGCGGCGACGCTGGACCGCACGATAGACGAGGAGCGCGACCGGGACGATGAGCAGGGCGAGGAGAAGGGTCGGATCGGCGAAGGTCATGAGCGAAGCCCTCGGATCCGGAGCTCGGCGGCGAGGGTGCGCAGCCAGCTGCCGGACGTGGAAAGAACGAGATGGTCGACGCGGAGGCGCCGGAGATCGGCGGCGAGCAAGGCCCGTTCGCGAGCGGCGGCCTCGGCGAAGCGCTCGCGAAGGCGGCCCGACGAGGTATCGACCCGGACTTCGCGACCGGACTCGGCGTCGACGAGCGTCAGCTCCCCGACGTCGGTCAGCTCCGCCTCTCGTGGGTCGCCGATCTCGATCGCGAGGACGTGGTGACGCGCGGCCAGTGCGGCAAGCGGCTTCAGCCAGTCGCGAGGCCCCCGGAAGTCGGAGACGAGGACGACGAGCCCGCCGCGCGGCGCGGCCGCGTCCGCGACGCGGATCGCGGCGGCCGGGGAGGTGATGCCGGTGCCCTCGTCGACACGCTCGACACGGGCGTGGTGGAGGAGCCCCAGCAGGCCCATCCGGCCGGCGGCGGGCGGGACGCGCCGGTCCTGCGTCCCACCGAAGGTGACGATGCCCAGCCGATTGCCCCGCTGCGTCGCGAGGTGCCCGATGGCGAGGGCGACGCCTTCGGCGACATCCGCCTTTCGCCGATCGGCGGTGCCGAACGTCATCGAAGGCGAGACGTCGAGGAGCAGCCACGCGGTCAGCGCCCGCTCCGGGACGTGGACCCGCACGTGCGGGACGGCCGTCCGGGCGGTCACGTTCCAGTCGATCCGGCGGATGTCGTCGCCGGGCTCGTATGGCCGGACCGCGGCGAGCTCCGTGCCGCCGCCGAGGTCATGGGCTCGATACTCGCCGGGCAGGAGGCCCCGGATCCGCCGACCGACCGTCAGGTCGAGGGCGCGCAGGAGCGCTTCCGGGGTCGGCCCCGGACCGGGTCGCTCCTTCGTGCGGCCCGCGCTCGCCCGTGCGAGCGTCCCACCCAACGCAGCGGTCATGCGGATCGCTCCCGAACGCGGTCGAACGGGTCACTCGGCGCTTGATCATCGCGGCTCGCCGAAGCGGTCGACGCCCGGCCGGCCGACGACGCAGCGACCGGCGGGGGCGTCGGCGCCGACGTCGCCCGGCCGACGAGCCCGCCGCGTTCCGCGGCCTCGGCCCGCTCGAGCAGGCTGTCGTGGGCGACCCGCGGAACCGGCACCGAGGCGATCAACCGGTCGAGGATCATGTCCGCACTGACCTCTTCGGCCAGGGCGGTGAAGCTCGGCACGATCCGGTGACGGAGGACGTCCCGGGACAGGTCGATCACGTCATTCGGGACGACGTATCGTCGACCGCGGACGAGAGCGAGCGCCCGTGCGGCGTGGATGAGGTTGATCGAGCCGCGCGGGCTCGCACCGAAGGCGATGTAGGGCTTCACCGCGGGCAGGCCGATGCGCTCCGGTGACCGCGTCGCGGCCGTGAGGGCGACCGCGTAGTCGACGATCGGTCGGTCGACGTAGACCTCGGCGGTCATCGCCTGCAGGGTCGCCAGACCATCGGCGGTGAGGATCGGGCTGATCGTGGCCGCCGGTCGGA
>JBPYEM010000314.1:0-6173 GCA_051985205.1 Candidatus Limnocylindrales bacterium
CACGTCGTCGCTCTCATCGGCGCCGTCGTCGTCCTCGCCCTGGTCGCGGGCTCCGGGCCCGTGCCGTCCACCGGAATCTCGACTCCCGTGGCGGCCGCCACGCCGAGCGCGACGCCGGGCTCGGCCGGTTCGGTCGTGTCGGAGGCCGGCGGAACGGGGAGCGACGACAGCGGATCACCCGACCATCGCCGCTGGTTGCTGCGAAGCGCCCGGTCCGCGGAGCTCGCTCGCTTCCACGTCCCGATCCTCATGTACCACCTGATCGGTGGCGGCGACGATCCGACGGCCCTGCCCCAGCTCGTCGTGTCGGCTCCGCTGTTCACCGCGCAGCTGGAGACGCTACGCACCCACGGCTGGCACAGCCTCGGGCTTGCGGCGCTCGCTGCCGACCTCCTGGATGACCAGCCGCCACCGCCCCGGAGCTTTGTGATCACGTTCGACGATGGCCACGTGGACGGGTACACCGTCGCCCTGCCGATCCTCCGCCAGCTGGGTGACACGGCGACGTTCTTCGTCATCACGGACCGGATCGGACGGTCCGGCTACCTCTCGGCGCCGGACCTGCGCGCCCTCGTCCGTGACGGCATGGGGATCGGCAACCACACCGTGAGCCATCCGGATCTCGCCCGGCTCCGTGCGGCGTCGGCGCGCGACGAGATCGACGGCGCGCAGCAGACGCTCGCCGCCATCGTGGGATCGCCACCCGTGGTCCTCGCCTATCCGTCGGGCGAGGCGGACCCCGCCGTCGAGTCCGATGTGGCCGCCGCCGGCATCCAGCTCGCCGTCGGCAACCAGCCCGGTGTGCTCGAGACGATGGACGATCGCTTCCTCGTCCCGCGCGTCCGCGTCTCGCCGACCATCTCCGCCGCGGACCTGCTCGCGCAACTGACTTCCGCTCGATCTGCACAATAGCCCCGGCGGTTCGGGCGGCCATCAGGTCGCGGCCGAACCGGTCGACCGGCCCGATGGCCGGGGAGGGTCTCGTGAGCGCGATCCATCGACCGCACGTCTACCGTCACCCGGTCAACCAGAAGATGGTGGACCAGGCGCCCATGGGCGCCCGGATCGCCGACGGCGTGACGGGCTTCCTGGGCAGCTGGCGGTTCCTGATCATCCAGACGATCGTCGTCGCCTTCTGGATCGTCGGGAACGCGATCCTCCTCAGCCGCCCGTTCGACCCGTACCCCTTCATCCTCCTCAACCTGGCGTTCTCGACGCAGGCGGCCTATGCCGCGCCCCTGATCCTCCTCGCCGGCAACCGGGCCGCGCTCCGCGACCGGATGACGCTGGAGCACGCCGCGTCCGAGGCGGACATCGAGGACCAGCAGAACCGCCAGCTGCTGGAGGGGAACACCCAGATCCTCCAACGGGTGGAGGCGCTCGAGAAGCGGATCCTGGATCTCGAGAAGAACATCCTCGCCGCGATCGCGGGCGGCGCGGCCGGAACAGGAGACGACCGGTCCGTGGGCACCGGACCGGTCGTCGAGGCGGCGAGGAGCGGCGGCGAACCGCCGCAGGGGTAGTCGGGGTCAGACCCCGGTCGGATCCGTGACGACGGAGCCGTTCCCGGTTCGGACGGTCTCGCCGAGGTCGGAGAAGGTGTCGGGCCACGCCGTGGACTCGCCCGTCGGGCGGGTGACGTCCGTCGAGGCGGGATCCGGGACGAGGCTGCCGAGATCGTCGTCGTCGTCGTAGCGGGTCATGGCGAGGTCCTGGCCGTTGAGCCGTCGCCAGGCGCGGTCCGCGCTCTCGCGGACCCGCGACGCCGCGGTCGGCGAGGTGATCAGCCACCATGCCGCGGCGAACAGTGAGCCGATCGCGACGAACGCGGCGAGCGGCAGGATCGGGTTCGAGCGGCGCTTGCGCGGCAGCCGGCTCTCGACGGCCTTCGGCAGCGGCAACTTCGACAGGTCGATGTCGTCGAGACGCTTCTCGACCGTCTTGAGGCGATCCTCGACCGCCTTCGGCAGCTGGACGTTCGACAGGTCGACGTCCGGCAGCTCGACGCGCTTTGGCATGCGCTCGTTGATCGCGGACGCGATGTCCTTGCGGTTCATGTCACGAAGTCCCTCTGGAAGCTTGATGTCCGGGAGATGGACCTCGGGGAGCGTGATGTCGGGCATGGCGATCTCCTCTCGGTGTCCGAACACCTTGCCGAGCCCTCCATGACGCATCGACCCCGCGTCCCGCGAGCGGGCTTGCAGGTACATCGCAGGGGACCGCCCGCTCCCACGATCGTCGATACGATGGCCTTGTGGCCGTCCGACAGAGCGCCGGGATCCTCCTCTTCCGCCGCCGCCCGACGGCGGCAGGCGACGACGTCGTCGAGGTGCTGCTCGCCCACCCGGGAGGTCCGTTCTTCGCCCGCCGCGACGAGGGCCACTGGTCGATCCCGAAGGGCGAGCCGGACGCGACCGAAACCGACCTGCTCGCGGTTGGCCGCCGGGAGTTCGCGGAGGAGGTCGGGGTGGCTCCGCCGGAGACCGGGCCCCGCGGCCAGCCACCGATCGCCCTCGGCACGATCGTCCAGAAGGGCGGCAAGGTCGTCCATGCCTGGGGGATCGAGGGCGATCTCGACGCGGCCGTCGCCGAGTCGAACACCTTCGAGATGGAGTGGCCGCCGCGGAGCGGCCGGCGTGAGGTCTTCCCCGAGATCGACCGCGTCGCGTGGTTCGGGCCGGACGAGGCCCGCCGCCGGCTGAAGCCCACCCAGGTGCCGTTCGTCGACCGACTCCTCGAGGCCGTTGGGGCAGCTGATCCGAAGACCGTCGCCGAAAGGTGACGGGAACTGACGCGCCGAGCAGCGACGATATCGGCATGCCCGTTGCCGAGATCATCCCGTCCGCTCGGCCCGCCGCCGTCGAGTCTCCCGCCGACGGCGGCGAGGTCGGAGCGGAGACCGCTCCCGCCGGACCGATCCCCATCTCCCGCCAGGCCGCCCGGCGATACCTGGTCCTCCATCACTTCCTGGCGCCGCCGCGGTCGCTCCCGCCGGGCGCGGCCGGCATCCTCGCCGTCTTCGACCGGCTCGGGTCCATCCAGTTCGACCCGATCGAGATCGCCGGGCGGAACCATGACCTGGTCCTGCTGTCGCGGGTCGCGGGCTACCGCCGCGAGCAGACGGACGCCCTCCTGTACGAGTCCCGCGAGCTCTACGAGGCCTACAACAAGGGGCTTTCGCTCGTCCCGACCGCGGACCTGCCGTGGTTCCGGGTCGCCTGGAACCGGGCCCGCCACGAGCACGAGGGCGAGGCGTTCGACGAGCACGCGCCGCTCGTCGAGGAGCTGCTGGAACGGATCCGCACCGGCGGCCCGATGTCGTCGATCGACGTCGAGCCGCGTGCGGCGATCGATTGGTACTGGCGGCCCACCAACCAGGTCCGGGCGATCCTCGAGGCGCTCGCGGAGGCGGGCATCCTGGGGCTCGCGCGACGGTCCGGCAACCGGCGGATCTACGACTTCGCGGATCGCCTCTTTCCTCCGGAGCTGCTTGCCCAGGACGTGACCCCGCGGGACCAGTTCCGCCACAAGCTGCTGTCGCGCTACCGCGCTCACGGCCTGCTGGGAGTCAGCGGCAGTGCGGAGCTCTGGTACGGCACGTCACCCTATGCCGAGATCGGGATGGAGGACGGCCTCCCGCTGAAGGGCGCCGGCCGGAAGGTCCTGCTGGCAGAGCTCGTCGAGCGGGGCGATCTGCTCCCAGTCGAGGTGGAGGGGATCCGCGGGTCGCGGTTCGTCCCGGCCGGCGAGCTGCCTCGGCTCCGTGCGGCGGAAGCCGAGGTCGGCGAGGGGATGGCGCCGGGTGGGGAGCTGCCCGGGGTCGCGTTCCTCGCGGCCCTGGACCCGCTCGTCTGGGACCGCGAGTTCCTGCGGACGCTGTTCGACTTCGACTACGTCTGGGAGATCTACGTTCCCGCGGCGAAACGACGCTGGGGCTACTACGTGCTGCCGGTGCTGTACGGCGACCGGCTGGTCGGCCGGATCGAGCCGCGGATCGAGCGAGCGAGCGACACGCTCCGGATCGCCGGGCTGTGGTGGGAGGAGGGCTTCGATCCCCTCGGGTCGCCGGGTTTCGTCGACGCCTTCGCCCGGGCGATCGAAGCCCATCGCGACTTCGGCGGCGTCCGGAAGGTCGGCTGGCCCCGGACCGCCCGCCATCGCGAGCTGGGGCTCGCGCTCCGAGCCCGGCTTCGGGACCCCGGGGGTCGACCGGGCCGGCGCGGCGGCCGAGCCGGGGCTCGTGCTAGCGGAGGTCCACCACCCGCGTGACTGCGGCTCCCCAGTTCCCGCGGTTGTCGATCGCCGTGACCCGGAACTGGGTCAGGTGGCCGACGGCGACCGTGAACGTCGCGGCGCGAAGCGTCGTGCTCGCCCAGACGACCGACCAGGCCCCGGAGTCAATCCGGCGCTCGACGCGGAACGACTTGAGACCCGCAGTCAGGACCTGGAGCCGGACGTCGGAGCCGCTCCACGCGACGTACGCCTTCCGTGTCGCCGCCGTCACCGCCGTGACCTTCGGTGTGGCGACCACGGCCTTCGCCCCGCTCCGGTCCGGGCCCTTGATGAAGTCGGCCGTCCACATCTTCTTGCCGGTCGCCGGATCGATCGCCAGCCCGACCCCGACGTAGTTGACGTTGGCGGACATGATGATCGCCTTGTGGCTCGGGGAGCCCATCCACTGGCGGTTTGCCGCGCTCGCGGCGACGTCCATCGGGTAGTTGTTCCAGGCGATCACCTCGCCGCCCCAATACCACGTGATCCGGTCGGCGTTCAGGATGTCGAAGAGGTTCCGGCCGTCCGGCTGGGTGTGACTGAAGTAGTTCTTCGTGACCATGTCGACGGATCGGGCGCGGGCGATGGCCATCAGCCGCGCGTCGGCACGAACGGGGACGAGACCGGCGCCGGCTCGGTCGGCGTTGATCGCGACGAGCATCGCGTTCTCGGCGGCGCTGATCTCGGCCGCGGTTGGCGGCGGTGTGGTCGTCGCACTTGCCTGCGCGGGCGCGAGCAGCGCCGCTCCGATGAGCATCGGGGCGGACGCGGCAGCAAGGCGGCGGAACAACGGGGCGCGGCCGAAGGGAACCATGACCCAACCATCGCGAACGCATCCCGGCCGCCGGTATGGCTCACCGGTCCCGAAGATGCACGGTCCCTTCCGGCGTCGATCTCGACCGGCGAGGAGGTGACGGCATGCACCGATCCGGGTGGGACCGCACGCCACCGCACAGGACCCTGCCGCCGACCTGTGGGACCATCGTCCGGATCAGCCCAGCTCCGCGACGTCATTGCCCTGGCGCACGGACGCACCACGAAAGCCGGCGGGTCGCCTCGGCGACGGCGTGAGCGCCCTCCGAGCCGAGGGTGCCGGCATTCCCGACGACGGAGGTGACGACGATGGCAACCACCCGACGCGCGACGGCGACCTGGCGCGGCGACCTTCCCAGCGGGGAAGGGTCGGTGACCGCGGCGACGACGAAGGTCTTCGTGGACCTCCCCACGACCTGGAAGGACCGGACGGAGGAGGCGGGCGGGATCACGTCGCCGGAGGAGCTGCTCGCCGCCTCGCACGCCTCGTGCTTCGCGATGGCCTGCTCGAACAACCTGGCGAAGGCCGGGACGCCCGTGCAGGAGCTGAACGTCGAGGTCGACGTGACGGCGGACCGGCGCGAGGCCGGCTGGACCGTCGTCTCCGCCGCGATCAAGGTCCGCGGCCGGGTACCCGGCGCCACGCAGGAGTCGTTCGCCGAGGCGGCGACCCAGGCGAAGGACGGCTGTCCGATCTCGCGCGCGATCGTCGGCAACGTCGAGCTCTCGGTCGAGGCGACGCTCGAGAGCTGAGGCGCGGCCCTACCCGATCGTCAGGAGCCGCCGCGGATTGTCGACGGTGATCGTCCGGAGCTCGTCCTCGGAGACGCCGGCCTCCCGGAGCCGCGGGAGGAACGTCTCCGCGAGGTACGTGTAGCCGTTCCCGCCGTACCGCTTCAGCTGGCTGTCGTGGCAGACGTCCTGCGACAGCAGGATCCGCTCCGCGTGCCCGCGCGCGAGCAGCTCGCAGGTGTTGTCGACGATCCGGCCTTCGCCGTGCCGCTCCAGCGGCGTGAACGCCATGCCCAGGAAGTCGAACTCGACGGTCGCGCCGCGCTCCACGATCGCGAGGTGGTAGTCGAGCGATG
>JBPYEM010000315.1:0-5259 GCA_051985205.1 Candidatus Limnocylindrales bacterium
CTCGCGCGGCTGACGCCGGAGCGTCGGGCGGTCGTCAACCCCCACGAGGAGGTCATCGCCCCGCCGATGCCACCGCTCTGACGTCGTCGATTGGCGTCAACGGCGGGCTGATCGGGCCGGGCTGAGGGTCGGCTGAGTCCGGCCGGTCGTCCTCAGACCGGGCCGGCAGCACTCTTGCCGGCGTCGATCGCGAGGGTCGCCCCCGTGATCATCGTCGCCGCGTCGGAGCACAGGAAGCGGATCGCCGCGGCGACCTCGCCGGGTTCGATCATGCGGCCGACGGCCGCCGCCAGCGGCGCCCTGGCGAGATACGAACGGAGGGCCGCGTCGGGGTCCGCCGCCCCGGCCAGGTTGCGGTCCATGATCCCCGTCCCACCCACGGGCCCGGGGCACACGGCGTTGACCCGGATGCGATCGGCCGCATGCGCGAGCGCCAGCGACCGCGTGAGCATCAGCAGGCCGGCCTTGGCCGTGGAGTAGGCCGGCTCATCGGCGCGCGCGACGAGCCCCGCGTTCGAGGCGACGTTGACGATGACGCCGCCCCCGTTCCGGCGGAGACGCGGGACCGCCTCGCGCGTGACCAGAAATGGTCCCGTCAGGTTCGTGGCGAGGCAGCGATCCCAGTCGGCGTCCGAGAGGTCCTCGATCCGACCCACCCCATCGATGCCGGCGTTGTTGACGACGATGTCCAGCCGGCCCGCGGCGTCGATCTCGGAGAAGGCGTCCCGAACGGATCCGGCATCGGTGACGTCCATCCGGACCACCCGCAGGTCCGCCTGCGCGTCCGTCTCGCGTGCTGCCCGTCGCCCGCGTTCGACGTCCCGGACGCCGAGGTAGACGATCGCGCCATCGGCGGCCAGGGCGCGAGCCGTCGCCAGGCCGATCCCCGATGCGCCACCGGTCACGATTGCGACGCGACCGGCCAGCTCCTGGTCCACGGCTCAGCCCGCGTCGCCGCCCGGGCCGATGCCGGGACTCGGCCAGACGGCGCGGGCACCGGCGCTCGGCACCCAGACGGACGCGCTGGGATGGTGCCGGCGCATCGCCTCGACGAAGTCCTCCGGGCGACCCTGGTTGCCGCGCATCGCATCGAAGTGGATCGGTACCGCCAGGGCGACATCCAGGTCCCGGGCCAGCCGGGCCGCCTCGTCGGGGGTCATGTTGCCGACGATGTCGCGCGCCTCCCGTTCGGAATCCCGGCCGTTGATCGGCAGGAAGGCGATCTGCGGCCGGTGGGGCCGCACCGCATCGGCGATGACCGGATCGCCCAGGGAGTCGCCGGAGTGATAGAGGCGGACCCCGCCAATCTCCACGACGTAGCCGACCCAGCGCGGCGCCGCCCCGGGATCCTGGGGGCCCAGGGAGTACGCGTCCTCGACGTGGATCCCATGCCGTGCCGGCACCGCGGTCACCCTGACCCGGCCGATCTCGACGGGGCTGGCGGGCCGCACGCCGATGACGCGGTGGCTCGGGATCCCCGCCGCGATCACCTCGTCCACGAGCGGCTGCGGGACGACGAACGTGGCATCCGGTGATGCGCCGGCGATCGACGGCCAGACGGGCAGGTCGAGGTGGTCGGCGTGCTCGTGCGTCGCGAGGACCGCCGTCACCCCGTCCAGGTCGCCCGGCCGGACGGGGGCCTCGATCAGCCGTTCCGGCCGAGGCGACAGGAACGCGTCGATCAGGACGAGGTCGTGGCCGCTGTGCAGCGCGATTCCGGCCTGCCCGAGCGCTGTGATCCCGATCGTGCCGGGCGCCGGTCGCCAGTCGGCGAGCCGTCCGGCGACCTCCGCCCCGGCCGCGTCGGGGCTCACGTGGCCGCGACCGGTTCGGTTGGACGTCCCTCCGCCTCTTCGACGTGCCGGAGCGTATCGGCGAGCGCCTGGCGGAGGTGACCCGCCATCGCCTCGCGAGCCGCGCCGCCGTCGTGGGCCGCGATCGCGTCGACCACACGCTGGTGCTCGCCGCGGCGGTGGGGTTGGCCGCGATACAGGCGCGGGAACACCGCCCGGGCGATCAGGACATGGGTCCGGAGTCCTTCGTAGAGCGCGTCGAGGCGGCGGTTGTGGGCGGCTCGAACGACGGCCGCGTGCAGCTCGGCATCGGCCGCGATCTCCTGGAGGTACGTCTCGAGGTCGTCGACCTCGCCGCCGCTCGCGAACGTGTCCGCCTCGAGCCTTCCGGCGAGCTCCTGGACCAGGCCGATCTCCTCCGCTGTCGCCCGGCTCGCGGCGAGCTCCGCGGCTTCCGGCTCGATCATCAGCCGGATCTCGTACAGCTCCTCGATGTCGCGGATCGAGATCGGCGACACCACGGTGCCGCGCCGCGGCATCACGGTGACGAGGCCCTCCGCCGCCATCTGGTTCACCGCGTCGCGAACGGGGGTGATGCTGACCCCGAGCGCCGCCGCGATGTCCGGTGGCGAGATCCGCTCGCCCGGCTCGAGCTCCCGCCGGAGGATCCGGCCGAGCAGCTCGTCGTGGATCTGCTGCTGGAGCGACCGCAGCTCGAGGCCGCTGTCGGCGGAGGCGCTCATCGCGCGGAGTGTAGGGCCGCGCCGATGTCGTTCGAGGTTGCCGCGGCGCCGTTCGCGGGTCGCTAGATCGCGACGCGCGGGGTTCCGACCCCGGCCGACAGCGTCGTCGTGAACGCGTAGCGGTCGCCGCGGTTCAGCAGCCGCGCCGTCTCGAACGGCTCGTCGTATTGATCGAACGTCATCTCGTCGAGCTCGAGGAGGGGTTCGCCCGGCTCGATCGTCAGGAGGGTCGCGACGCGCTCCGTCGCCGGCACTGCCCGGACGACGACCTCGGCGCGGGCGGCCATCAGGCCGGCCCGCTCGCGGATCGTGCCGAAGAGGGACCGGCTCGCGAAGTCGACGCCCTTGAGGGCAGGGATCAGGCGCGGATGGAGCACGGATCGGTCGAAGGAGAGCGGCACGCCCTCGATGAAGCGGACGCGATGGAGCTCGAAGATCTTCGATGAGGTGGGGATCCGCAGGTCGGCGGCCTCGCCGGATTTCACGGTCCGGATCCGCGCGGTGACGACCTTCGACGTCACGACGTAGCCGTGGCGCGCGGCCCACTCCGTGAGGCTCGGCGGGCCTTCGATCCGTTCCGTCACGCCTGGTCCCACGACGACCCAGCCGCCGCGGCCGCGGGCCTGGATCAGGCCCTTCGCGCCGAGCGTCGAGAGCGCCCGGCGAAGGGTGTTGCGGGCGACGCCGAGCCGTGCGCCGAGCTCGCGTTCGGAGGCCAGACGGCTGCCAGCCTCCAGCCGACCAGTCAGGATGTCGGCCTCGATCCGGCGGAGAACCTGGACGGACGGGAGCTCGTCGCCGCGGACGTCGCGGCGACCCGTGCCGGGATCCGGCGCGTCTTGACCCTCGTTCCGCGTTGCCCCACGCTCCGCCACATGACCCTCCCGGTCCCCGCGGCGCCCGGAACGCCCGTCATCCGGTCCGCCGGAGCGTCGCTGCCCGCCGGACGCGGCGCCGGAAGCGACGACCGTACCGACGGATGCGACGAGGCCGCATTGTATGGCCTCGATTTCGGCCCTCCACGCCGTCCGCACGGCCGACCGACCGACGAGGCGCAGCGGTGATCGTCGACGTCGTCTGCGTCGGCGATCCCTTCCTCGACCTGATCTTCCTCGGCCTGCCCGCGATGCCGGCCCTCGGCGAGGAGCGGCTGGCGAAGCGGTTGAAGATCGTTCCCGGCGGCATGGGCAACGTCGCCTTCGCGCTCCGACGACTGGGTCTCGAGGCGATGATCTGCGCGCCGATCGGGCAGGACCTGGCCGGTCGTCTCCTCGCCGAGCTGATGGCCGACGTCGGCGTCCCGTGGCAGGGTCGTCCAGCGGAGGCCACGCCCGTCACCGTGGCGATGCCCGTCCACGGCGACCGGGCGCTCCTCAGCCTCATGCCGGAGCCGACCGTTGACGCCGAGACGTTGGGGTCGATCACGATGCGGGCGGTCGTCGTCGATCTGCCGTCGGTGCCGTTGCTGCCGCCCGTGCCGCGGATCTACGGCGTCGTCGGCGATCCCGAGGTCGCGGCGATGGCCGGGGTGCTGCCGGCAACGCTCGACGACCTCCACGCGCTCGTGCTCAACGAGCGCGAGGCGATCGGCCTGACGGGGCTGGCCGATGCGCGCGGGGCGGCCGCGCACCTCGCGTCGCTCGGCACGACGGTCGTGGTGACCCGCGGCGCGGACGGGGCGCTGGCGATCGAGCCCGATGGCCGGGTCGTGGAGGTCGCCGCGCGCGCGGCCGACGTCGCCGATGCGACCGGCGCCGGCGACCTCTTCGTCTCAGCGTACGTCTGGGCGGATCTCGACGGCCAGCCGCTCGAGGACCGCCTTCGCCTCGCGACGAGCTACGCCTCCCTGTCCCTCGAGCGCGCCGCGGACACGATCAAGGGCATCAGCGCAGCCGAGCTCTTCGAGCTGTTGGTTCTGGATCCTCCCGCCGTCCGGTAGCGGTCAGACGCGGACGGGTGGGGGACCGCCGGCAACGAGGACGATCCGGCCCTGAAGACGCGTGCCGGTCGTGATCGGTCGACCGGCGCCGAAGTACGCGGACCAGATCGGGTGGTTGCCTTCGACCGTCCGCACGCCGCCATACCAGTCGAGGACGTGGAGCACCGGCTGGCCGTCGACGAGCTCCGCCCGGACGTGCTGCGTCCCGTCGGAGACGACGTCGAGGGATCGGTCGCCGTCCGTCGCACCGGCGCCGAGGATCGACCGCTTGGCGCTTCGGTAGTCGTTGCTGCCTGCCGCCGTCGCGTCCTGCTCCCACGTCGCCGCCGGGTGGAGCGCGCCGTTCGAGCCCGGCGCACCAGCCGCGTACCCCGACGTTCGACCGACGTGGCCCTCCGGGTAGGTCGTCCATTCGCCGACCCGCCGCCACCAGAGGTCGCGAAGATCGGGTGCCGGGTGGACCGTCAGACCGACCTCCTTCGCGTTGAAGGCCCGGGTGCCGGCGTAGGTCGCGTCGTACTCGACGATCACGGATCGGCCGTCGACGCGGACGGAGATCCGGCCCTCCCAGTCGTGACCGTCGATGGGCGCGGCTGCCGCCCCGGGGGCCGTCGCGACCACCTGCCGCCCGTCGGTTCGGGGCGAGGGGACCGGGACATGAGGCTGATCGACGTCGAGGACATGGAGCTGCGGCCAGGCGCGGAGCCAGCGCCGGCCAGCGCCGACGATCGAGAGCTCGCCCGGCGTCGCGAGGTCGATGTCGACGCCGACCGCCGCCTCGCGC
>JBPYEM010000316.1:0-2601 GCA_051985205.1 Candidatus Limnocylindrales bacterium
CCGCGCCCCGCTGGCGGGAATCGCCCTTGCCGCCGCTCGTCTCGGCCTCCGGGCGCCGGACATCACGGTCGCGAGCCGGACCGGGGACACGCCCGCGGAGGACCGCCGGAACCTCGCCCGCCGCCCGCCGGACATCCTGATCACGACCCCCGAATCGCTGTACTTGATGCTGACGAGCCAGGCGCGCGAGGTCCTGGCCGGCGTCGAGCACGTCATCGTCGACGAGGTCCACGCGATCGCCGGCTCCAAGCGCGGCGCCCACCTGGCGCTGACGCTCGAACGCCTCGAGGACCTGATCACCCGCCGCGACGGGTCTCGGGCGCCCCAGCGGATCGGCCTGTCGGCGACCCAGCGACCGCTCGACACGATCGCCCGGTTCCTGGGTGGCGTCGGGGCCGGGCGGGACGTCACGATCGTCGACGCCGGGTCCAGGAAGCCGCTCGACCTCAGCGTCATCGTCCCGATCGAGGACATGACGACGCCCGGCGACGTCATCCCGCTCGACGAGCAGCCCGGCGGGCCGGCCGCCGGCCCGGAGGCTCGGGTCAGCATCTGGCCGGCGATCCACCCCCGGATCCTCGAGCTGATCCGGGCCCACCGCAGCACGATCGTCTTCACCAACAGCAGGCGGCTGAGCGAGCGGCTTGCCCAGCGCCTGAACGAGCTCGCCGGCGAAGAGCTCGTCCGCGCCCACCACGGTTCGATCGCCCGCGAGCAGCGCGTCCAGATCGAGGAGGACCTCAAGGCCGGACGCGTCCCGGCGATCGTCGCGACGAGCTCTCTGGAGCTCGGCATCGACATGGGCGCGGTCGACCTCGTGATCCAGGTCGAGAGCCCGACCTCCGTCGCTCGCGGCCTCCAGAGAGTCGGTCGTGCCGGCCATCAGGTCGGGGCGCCGTCGAAGGGCGTGATCTTCCCGAAGTATCGAGGCGACCTGCTCGAGGCAGCCGTCGTCACGCGGCGCATGCACGAGGGCGCGATCGAGGCGACGACGCTGCCCCGCAACCCGCTCGACGTTCTGGCGCAGCAGATCGTCGCCATGACGGTCATGGACCCGTGGTCCGTCGACGACCTCCTGCGCGTGATCAACCGGGCGACGCCCTACGAGACGCTCAGCCGGGAGGTCCTCGAAGGCGTGCTCGGAATGCTCGCGGGCGCCTACCCCAGCGACGAGTTCGCGGAGCTGAAGCCCCGCGTCGTCTGGGATCGCTCGTCCGACATCGTCCAGGGCCGCCGCGATGCCCGGGTCGTCGCCGTCACGAGCGGCGGGACGATCCCGGATCGCGGCCTCTTCGGCGTCTTCATGGTCGGTGAGGCTGGGACGCCGGGACGACGCGTCGGCGAGCTCGATGAGGAGATGGTCTACGAGAGCCGGGCGGGCGAGGTGATCACGCTCGGCGCCAGCAGCTGGCGGATCGAGGAGATCGGCCACGACCGCGTCACCGTCACCCCGGCGCCGGGTGTGCCCGGCAAGTTGCCGTTCTGGCACGGCGATGCGGTCGGCCGGCCGATCGAGCTCGGGCGGGCCCTCGGGGCGTTCGTGGGCGAGGCGGAGGCGGACCTCGGTCGCGGCGCTCGCGGGCGGTCCGCGACGATCGCCCGCCTGCGAGAGCACCACGACCTCGACGAGCTCGCGGCGGAGAACCTCGTCGCCTACCTCGAGGACGAGAGGGATGCCGCGGGCGCGCTACCGACAGATCGGCGGGTCGTCGTCCAGCGCTTCCGGGACGAGCTCGGCGACTGGCGAATGGTCCTCCTGACGCCGTTCGGTGGCCGCGTCCACGCCCCGTGGTCGCTGGCGATCGAGGCGCGCCTGAACGACCGGCTGGCCGGCGAGGTCCGGACCATCTGGTCCGACGACGGGATCGCGATCCGCCTGCCCGACGGCGACGACGTCCTTGGCCCGGCGGAGGAGGCCCTGTTCCCCGATCCGGAGGAGGTCGAGGACGTCGTCGTCGGCCAGGTCGCGTCGTCGGCGTTGTTCGCGTCGCGGTTCCGCGAGAACGCCGCGCGAGCCCTGCTGCTGCCCCGTCGCCGCCCTGGCACCCGGACGCCGCTCTGGCAGCAGCGGCAGCGGGCGGCGGACCTCCTCGCAGTCGCGAGCCGCTACGGCAGCTTTCCGATCCTCGTCGAGACGTACCGCGAGGTCCTGTCGGACGTCTTCGACCTGCCCGCGCTCCGTGACGTCCTCGGCGGCGTCGCCCGCCGCGAGATCGCCATTCACTCCATCGAGACGCCGCGCGCGAGCCCGTTCGCGAGCTCGCTGCTCTTCGACTACGTCGCCGCCTACATGTACGACGGCGATGCGCCACTGGCGGAACGTCGCGCCGGCGCCCTGACGCTGGATCGCGACCTTCTCCGCGAGCTCCTCGGCCAGGAGGAGCTCCGCGAGCTCCTGAACCCGGACGCGCTCGCCGATCTCGAGCTGGGCCTCCAGGCGCTGACGGACGATCGCAAGGCGACGACGGTCGACCAGCTCCACGACCTTTTGAGGCGGCTCGGCGACCTGTCCGCCGACGAGATCGCCGCGCGCTGCGACGGCGGAGCCGCCCTCGGCGACGCCTGGCTCACGGAGTTGATCGGGTCACGGCGCGTCGTCCC
>JBPYEM010000317.1:0-3237 GCA_051985205.1 Candidatus Limnocylindrales bacterium
GGGTGGGACGGGGATCATGGACCGCAACCTGGCCGGGGCGGCGGACCCCGACGCGGCCCTCCGTTCGTATCTCGCCAGGGCGCCGCTGGCCGCCGCCCTGGGCCGCATGATCGAACCCGGCGAGGTCGCCGCGGCGATCCGCTTCCTGTGCTCGGACGCCGCGACGATGATCACGGGGGCGACCCTCGCGATCGACGCCGGCAAGAGCGCAGCCGGCCCGGTCTGAGGACGACAGGCCGGACTCAGCCGCCTTTCAGCGGGCCTCGATCAGCCTTGCCGTGGACGCCGGCCGACGAGGTCAGAGCGGCGGCATCGGCGGGGCGATGACCTCCTCGTGGGGGTTGACGACCGCCCGACGCTCCGGCGTCAGCCGCGCGAGCAGCTCGGCGCTGGGCCGGTACGGGTACCGGAAGTAGCCCCAGCTGGGTCCGTAGCGATAGCTCGCGACGCGCCGCTCGCCCTCGAGGTTGGTCCGGCGCGCCGAGCCGTGGGCGATCGCGTCGACGAACACCAGGGCGTCGCCCGCGTTCAGGTGCGCCTCGATCGCGCCGGCCACGCCGTCGATCGAGATGTCCTCGCCGCGCATCTCGAGCGGGACGGTCTGCGGATGACGGAGGTTCGACTTGTGGCTGCCGGGGACGACCATCGTCGCCCCATCTCCGGGGCCGATGTCCGTCAGCGCCATCAGCACGACGACCTGCCCGCAATGGAACTTGCCGGCGTGGTAGCGGAACTGCGTCCGGATCGTCCCGACATGCCCGCCGGAGTGCATCCGCTGGGCGCCCCCCTTCCGGCGGATCGTCCCGAACGCCTCGTCGATGAAGAGGATCCCGTGGTGGGTGTCGAAGTTCTCCGGGTCGTCCGAGCCGACGAAGTGGGCGACCTTGTGGAACCACGCCGGATGGTCGACGAGCCGCTCCCAGACCGGGCCGGCCTCGTACAGCTGCTCGAAGATCATCCCCTCCTGGCGCCCGGAGTTGTTCACCGCGACGTGCCCGAACCAGCCCTTGCCCTCGATGTTGGCGGCGGCCATCGCGTCGTACGTGGCGTTCATCTCGGCCACGTCTTCCGGGGAGATCGCCCCTCGCAGGATGAGGTAGCCGTTCAGGTCGAACAGGTATTCCTGCATCGGCGTCAGCGTCGTCGACGCGTCCGGGATGTCGAACGGCTCGACCGCCGCTGGCGCCTCGGTGATCGTCACGGTCACACCTCCTCAGAGTCGCGAAATCTGGTCACGAAACGTGGTCACGAAACGTGGTCACGAAACGTGGTCACGAAAACGTCGTCACGAAACGGGTTGCCGGTTTGGCGTCGTGGCCGTCGCGGCGGTCGACGGCGGCAGCGTCCGATCGACCGCGCCGGCGAGATCCAGGCCGGAGCTCCAGTCGCCGCTCGACCGCAGCTCAGCCAACCGGGCGCGATCGACGCACGGGCCCAGGCCCAAACCGGTCGGGACGATGAGGGAGCCGTCGGCGAACTCGACGGGCGGGGCCGCGACGTCCGCCGTGTACAGCCGCGGGCCGACGTTGTCCGCCGGGAACGGCAGGCTCGGCAGGACCGCGCCGACATGCGCGACCGCTGCCGTTCCCAGGCCGAGCTCCTGCGTCGTCCCCAACAGGACGCTCGCGCCCGCCGCTTCGGCGATCGCCGCCGCCCGGAGCGTGGGGCGGATCCCGCCGAGGACGTACGGCGAGAGGTTGAGGATGTCGACCGCGCCGCCGTGGAGCAGCTGCCACGCGTGGCGTTGCCCGTGGACGTGCTCGGACACCGGGAGCGGGCTCCGCCGGCGGAACTCTGCGAGGCCCTCCAGGTCACTCCGCAGCGCGACGCTCTCGACCAGCATCACGTCGACGATCGCGGTCAGCCGTTCGGTCTGTCGGAGCGCCTCGCGCCATCCGAGCAGGTTCGAGAAGTCGAGCGACTTGATCCGGACACGACCGGCGAACCGGTCCGCGAACCCCATCGCGAACGCCGTGTCGGCCGCCGGGTCGACCCCGACGTAGACGCGGATCACGTCGAACCCCTCGCGCAGCTTGGCGTCGACGCGATCGAGAGCGGGCGCCACCTGGTCGGCGCTGCGGAGGCGGAAGACGGGGTAGCAGACCTCGACGCGGTCACGCAGCGCCCCACCCAGGAGCGTCGACACCGGGACGCCATCGACCCGGCCGAGGAGGTCGTGGAGGGCCAGGTCGATCCCCTGCCGGACGAGCCCGGATCGGCTGTACATGTGGCCTTCGTCCGGATAGAAGCCGACCATCTGCCGCTCGATCCGGTTCAGGTCGCGCGGATCGGCGCCGACGAGGATCTCGACCAGGGCCGCTTCGAGCTGCGGCAGGTCGAACTGGTACCGCGGGAGGTGCGAGAGGTCGCTCATCTCGCCCCATCCCTCGGCCCCGTCGTCCGTCCCGATCTCCACGATCACGTGGTCGTTCCCGACGCCGGTCTCGCGAAGGATGTGCACCGGATGGAGCCGGACTCGAACGATCTTCACGAGACACCCACCGTCGTCCCGCCCGCGACGGCGATCGCCTCGGCCGACGACTGGTCCCACGTCGCGAGGATCCGGCCGACCTCCCGCCGCTCCTCCGTGCCGAGCTCGGACAGGGGCGGCCGCACCGTCCGGGCGATGCCCGCCCGCTGGGCCAGCGCCTCCTTGATCGCCGCGACGTTCGCCCGGCCGTGGTCGCGGGCCCGAAGGGCCTCGAACGGCCGGACGAGTGACCACGTGGCGAGTGCGTCGGCCGCGCGGCCGGTCCGCAGCTGATCGAGAAGATCCAGGGACAGCCGGGGATCGATCGACGCGAGACCGGACGTGAAGGCCGTGGCCCCGGCCGGCCAGAAGAACGGCGCCCACGCCTCAGCGAGCCCGCAGATCCAGAGGAGCCTCGGGCCTCGGGTCACGAGATCGGCGAAGCGGACCGGGTCCGGCACGGCGTACTTCACCGCGACGACGTTCGGCGCCGCATCGACGAGAGCCCGGATCTGCTCCGCGCCGACGTCGGGATCTCGCAGGTACGGAACGACAGCCAGCGTGGGCGCGGCGGCCGCGAGCTCCACGTGATAGCGGATCCAGCCCGCCTGCGTGCGGTACGGCCCCGGTGGCTCGTGGACCATGACCCCGAACGCACCGGCTCCTCGCGCCGTCGCCGCGACGCGGCCCGCGGTCGCGAGATCGCCGCCGACGCCGACAAGGAACGCTGCGCGGCGTGTCAGGGTCGCTCCGGCGACCTCGCTCAG
>JBPYEM010000318.1:0-2875 GCA_051985205.1 Candidatus Limnocylindrales bacterium
GCGGCGCGCCGCAAGAGCCGCCTCGTCCGCAAGGTCAACGCGGCCCTCGGCGGAACGTCGGTCGCCACGGCCGGCCATGCCACCAAGACCACCGGCAAGGCTGCAGCGGCGAAGGCCGCCAAGGCGCGCATCGCCGCCGGCAAGGCCGACAAGGCCAAGGGCGCCCAGACGGCGGCCGGCAAGGCCCGCGCAGCGGTCTCGAAGACGGCCCGGACAGATGCGGCTGCAGCCACGGCGGAACCGACGACGGCGAAGGCGACGAAGGCGGCACCGAAGACGACGAGCCGTCCGAAGTCGGCGACGGCGAAGGCGGCGACGGCGGCACCGAAGAAGGCGCCGGCGAAGAAGGCCAGCGCGAAGAGCTGAGCCGAGCGCTTCCACCCCGACGCCCCGGAGCGACCCGGGGCGTTTCGATTCCCAGGCAGGATCGGTGTCGATCCTGCGTTTGGATGGCGGTGCTTGCGACCTTGGCGGTGCTCGTCCTCGGGGTTGAGCTGCCGCTACCTCCCGCCGCCGGCCTGACCGTCGGCCGCGATCGATCGGCGAGCCGCCGTGGGCTTCGGTCGGAGCACGCCGTAGGCGAGCCCGCCGCCGACCGCGCCGGCGAGCGTCAGGACGAGCACGGTTCCCGCGCCGGAGAGCTGCTGCCGCCAGTAGAACCCCGTGAACGCGTCTGCACCGGAGATCCCGGCGGCGGCAAGCTCCGGGCCGGAGCCGTTCGCCAGGTACCGGGCGTACACGCAGCCGGCACCGTTGTCGCAGAACGGCGGAACCGGCTGGTGGGAGTTCGGATCGATCCGGTTGAAGTCCGGGTAGCCGGTGTCGCCGAAGAAGAACAGCACCTTGATGAGGAGCAGCAGGCCGGCCATCGTGACGGCCGTCGCGACGCCCGCCGCAGCCGCATTCGTCACGATCCGCGACCATGGCCCGTGCCGCCGGTCGCTCCGCTGGTTCGCGTAATAGCCGATCAGCAGCCCGGCCGGCAGCGCGAGCAGCCAGTAGATCGGCTCGATCGGGATGACGAGCAGGAAGCTCGCCGCAATGGTCAGGGCCATGCCGATGCCGACCCCGGCGGCGACCGTGGCGCCGCGATCGATGAACCGGGTCACGATGCGGCGCCAGCCTCCAGCGGACGCCCGGTCGCCCCCGCCGCGCCGTCGCGCTGGCGAAGCGCGTCCCAACCCGGGTACGTCGCCGAGTCGCCGAGCTCGCCCTGGATCCGGAGCAGCCGGTTGTACTTCGCGACGCGCTCGCTCCGTGACGGGGCGCCGGTCTTGATCTGACCGGTTCCCATCGCGACGACCAGGTCCGCGATCGTCGTGTCCTCGGTCTCTCCCGAGCGGTGCGACACAATCGCGGTCCAGCCGGCGCGACCGGCGAGCTCGATCGCGTCGATCGTCTCGCTCAGCGTGCCGATCTGGTTCAACTTGATCAGGACGCTGTTCGCCGCGTGCTCCGTGAGGCCGCGGGCAATCCGCTCCGTGTTCGTGTCGAACAGGTCGTCACCCACGAGCTGGACCCGGTCGCCGAGCCGCCGGGTCAGCTCGGCCCAGCCGGACCAGTCGTCCTCGGCCAGGCCGTCCTCGATCGAGACGATCGGGTAGCGGTCGACCCAGTCCGCCCAGAGGTCGATCAGCTCGCTCGAGTCGAGTGTCCGACCCTCCTTCTCCAGCCGATAGTGGGTCGGCCCATCGCCGGCTCCCGTGCTGGACTCGACCAGCTCCGTCGTCGCCGGATCGAGTGCGATCGCGACGTCCTCGCCGGCGCGATAGCCGGCTCTCTCGATCGCCCGCAGGATCACCTCGATGGCCGCGGCGTTCGATGCCAGCGATGGGGCGAACCCACCCTCGTCGCCCTGGCCGGTCGCGTGGCCGTCGTCGTGGAGGATCGTCCGGAGCGCGGCGAAGACCTCGGAGCCGGCCCGGAGGGCTTCCGAGAACGATGCGGCACCGAGCGGCATCACCATGAACTCCTGGAAGTCCGTCGAATCCTGGGCGTGCTTGCCGCCGTTGAGGATGTTAAACATCGGCGCCGGCAGGATCCGAGCCGCGGCCCCGCCGAGGTAGCGGTAGAGCGGCAGATCGAACGCTGCTGAGGCAGCGTGGGCACAGGCGAGCGAGACGCTGAGGACGGCGTTCGCCCCGAGGTTCGCCTTGTTCGGCGTTCCGTCCAGGTCGCGCAGCAACTGGTCGATGCCGCGCTGGTCCGCCGCGTCGAGCCCGATCAGCTCCGGTGCGATCCGGTCCGTGACGTTGCGGACCGCCGTCAGGACCCCCTTCCCACCGTAGCGGCTCTTGTCGCCGTCCCGCAGCTCGACGGCCTCGTGGGCGCCCGTCGAGGCTCCGGACGGCACGGCCGCCCGACCGACGGAGCCGTCGCCGAGGACGACGTCCACCTCGACCGTCGGATTGCCCCGCGAGTCGAGGATCTCCCGAGCGTCGACGGCGTCGATCAGCGTGTTCACGCCTTCGCCCCACTCGTCGCCGGCTGGTTGCGGCGCGCCGGCTTCGGCGTCGTGCCGTCCTCGCCACCCGGCCGGTCCTGGAGGACCGCGATCCCCGGCAGCTCCTTGCCCTCGAGGAACTCCAGCGAGGCGCCGCCGCCGGTGCTGATGTGGGTGAACTTCCCGGTCAGGCCCTGGCCTTCGATCGCGGCGACGCTGTCACCGCCACCGACGACCACCGTGACGCCGTCCTCCGCCCGGCCCGCGAGATAGCGGGCGATCGCGTTCGTGCCGTGGGCGAACGACGGGATCTCGAAGACGCCGAGCGGGCCGTTCCACAGCACCGTCCGCGCGTCGGCGAGGGCCGCCTCGATCGCGTCCCGGCTCTGCTCGCCGAGGTCGACGATGTGCCACGAAGCCGGGAACTTCTCC
>JBPYEM010000319.1:0-3847 GCA_051985205.1 Candidatus Limnocylindrales bacterium
CATCATCGGGAGCTGGCGCCACGAGCGGACGATGTCCGCCAGGAGGATCCCGACGACCTCCTCGTGGGTCATCGCCAGGACCATGTCACGGCCGTTCCGGTCCTTGAAGCGCGTCAGCTCCTGGCCGATCGCGTCATAGCGGCCGCTCGCCCGCCAGACGTCCGCCGGATGGACGACCGGCATCTCCATCTCCTGCCCGCCGATCCGGTCCTGCTCCTCCCGAACGATCTGCTCGACGCGATCGTTGACGCGCTTCCCGAGCGGCAGCAGCGAGTAGATCCCGGAGCCAAGCGGACGAACGTAGCCGGCCCGCAGCAGGAGCCGGTGAGACGCCATCTCGGCATCGGCCGGATCGTCGCGGAGCGTCGAGAAGAACAGGTGGCTCAGGCGCATCCGCGCAGAATAGCGGCGGCGCCGATGCAACACCCGATCCGGCCCTCAGCGCCCGCGGAGCGGATTGCCTGCTACCGTTCCGCCCGTGCCCAGCGGCCTGACCCTCCTCCTCCTCGTCGTCCTCGGCCTGGCCGTCGTCTTCGATTACATCAACGGGTTCCACGACACCGCGAACGCGATTGCGACGTCCGTGTCGACGCGCGCCCTTCGGCCGGAGCACGCGATCCTGATGTCGGCGACCGCGAACTTCGTCGGGGCGCTCACCGGCACGGCCGTGGCCCAGACGATCTCGAAGGGGCTCGCCGACACACCGCCCGGGGCGGCCGGCCAGGCGATCGTCGCCGCGGCGCTCGTCGGGGCGATCGTGTGGAACCTGATCACATGGCGCCTGGGCATCCCGAGCTCGTCGAGTCACGCCCTGATCGGCGGCCTCCTCGGGGCGGTGATCGCGTCGGTCGGCGCCGGGGCGATCAAGGCGGACGGCGTCGTGAACAAGGTCCTCGTGCCGCTCGTCCTGTCGCCCGTGCTCGGGATCCTGATCGGCTTCGGGGCGATGGTCGTCATCCTCAACGTCTTCCGGCGGGCGAACCCGCGCCGGATCAACGAGCGGTTCCGCCGCCTCCAGGTCCTGTCGGCCGCGGCGATGGCGTTCAGCCACGGCAGCAACGACGCCCAGAAGACGATGGGGATCATCACCCTCGCCCTCATCGCGGGCGGGCTCCTGCCCGCGAACTCGGGCATCCCCCTGTGGGTGATCGTGGTCGCCGCGTCGGCGATCTCGCTCGGGACCGCGGCGGGCGGCTGGCGGATCATCAAGACGATGGGCCAGCGCGTCGTCAAGCTCGACCCGGTCCACGGGTTCGCGGCGGAGACGACGGCCGCCTCGATCATCTACGCCGCGTCGCACTTCGGGATGCCGGTCTCGACGACCCACGTGATCTCGAGCGCGATCATGGGCGTGGGTGCGAGCGACCGCTTTTCGGCGGTTCGCTGGGGCGTCGCCGGCAACATCGTCATCGCCTGGATCCTCACGATCCCCGCCTCGGCGATCGTGTCGGCGGTCGCCTACGTCGTGCTCTCGCCGATCCTCTGAGTCGCGCCGACGACGTCGGCGATCGCCCCGTTCACGATGCTGATCCACGCCGGGCGCCGGCGGTCGTCGCCGAGCTCCAGCCAGCGGACGGCGTAGGCGACGCGGACCGGTCCGGGCGAGGACGGCGCTCCGTGCCCATCGGCACGCGCGGATCGCGTGACCGCGACGGACGCCTCGCGGCTGAACGAGGTCGCGAGCGCGACCCGGGTCTGGAGCGGTGCAAGCTGCGCCCTGGTCCGATCGACCTCGCGGCAGAACGGCCCCGTGGTCCAGGCGCGGGGAACGGAGAGCGGCTCGCTCGTGCGGACGACGATGTCGAGCGCGAGCCGCGCCAGCTCATGGCGTGGGTCGTCCGGGTCGAACGGATCCGGCGAGGGCGTGGAGCTGCCGATCGTGCCGGCCGCGACGGCGACGGGCAGCGGGCGGTCGTACCGGAGGAGACGGGGACGCGGCTCCGTGACGACGCGGCCGCGACGGGCGACGATCGACATGCCCGGAGGGTCGCCGCCCGGCGTCAACGGCCGGTGATCATCGCGTCAACGTCGGCGGCGAGGCCCTCGCAGGTCGCCGCGGGTCGCAGCGGGCCGCCGCGCGCCGCCGCGGATCCGTCCCGCATCGGGCCGCGACTCAGGCGCGGACGGCCTCCGGTGGCCGGCGGAAGACGTAGCCGACGCCGCGGACCGTGTGGATGAACTTGGGGGCAGAGGCGTCATCCTCGAGGGTCGAGCGGAGCCAGTGGACATGGACGTCGACCGTCCGCGTCTCGCCGGCATAGTCGTAGCCCCAGACGTGCTCCAGGAGCTGGTCGCGGGTGAACGCCTGACCCGGGTTCCGAAGCAGGAACGCGAGCAGCTCGAACGCCTTCGGCTTGATCGGGATCGCATCCCCGTCGCGCAGCAGGCGATGACCGGCGAGGTCGACCTGGACGCGACCGAGGTCGACCATGGTGGGCCCGGACGGGGTCGCCGCCGCGGTCTGCTCCGAGCGGCGGAAGAGCGCCCGGATCCGGGCGGTGAGCTCCCGCAGCGAGAACGGCTTCGCGATGTAGTCATCAGCGCCGAGCTCGAGCCCGACCACCTTGTCGAGCTCGCTGTCCTTCGCGGTGAGCATCACGATCGGGACGCTGGACTCCGCCCGGACGATCCGGCAGACCTCGATCCCCGAGAGCTCCGGCAGCATCAGGTCGAGGAGGATGAGGTCCGGCCGTTCGGCACGGAAGCGCGTCAACGCCTCGCGCCCGTCCGGGGCCTGGACGACCCGGAACCCCTCGGCTTCCAGCGCCTCCGCGAGGGTCTCGCGGAGCGTCGTCTCGTCCTCGACGACGAGGATCGTTCGTGCCATTCGCGCCCGATGATAGGGACGTCTGTTAACGGACGGTTCTGCGGCCGTTCACGAAGAAGCTGATCCGCCGAGCGCCTCGATCGCAGCCTCCACCCGCCCGAGCGTCCGCTCGCGACCGAGGGCGACCAGCGTGTCGAACAGTGGCGGCGTGGCCGTCCGCCCGGTCGTTGCGACCCGGATCGCCATGAAGAGGTCGCCGGCCTTCCAGCCGCGCGCCTCGACGAGCTCGCGCAGCGGCGGCTCCAGCTCGTCGGCCTCCCACGTGACGCCGTCGTGGGCAACCAGCACGTCGCGGGCGGCGATGAGGGCATCGCGGGTCGTCGACGCATCCCAGCGTTTCGGGACGAGGATCGCCGGATCGACGTCGATCGAGTCGGTCCACAGGAACCCGACGAGGTCGACGATCGCGGCGAGGGTCGGCAACCGCTCCTGGATGATCGGCAGGAGCGCACGGACCTCCTCGTCGCTCGGCAGCCGGTCGATCCGACCGTCGTCGACGGCGGCCTCCAGGAACGGTCGCAGCCGATCGACGAGATCGTCCGGTCCCAGGCGCCGGATCCACTGGCCGTTCAGCCACTCCAGGCGCTCGCGATCGAACCGGGCACCGCCCTTCTGGACCTTGTCGATGTCGAAGCGGGCCACGACGTCGTCGAGCGAGAGGACGTCCTCCTCCGTGCCCGGGCTCCAGCCGAGGTAGGCGAGGTAGTTGACCAGCCCCTCACGGATGAAGCCCTGGGTTCGGTAGTCGTCCACCGCCGTCTGGCTCTTCCGCTTGCTCATCTTCGAACCGTCCGGGTTCAGGATCAGCGGCAGATGGCCGAAGAGGGGAACGGCATGGCCGAGTGCCTCGAACAGGAGGATGTGCTTGGGCGTGTTGCTGACGTGGTCCTCGCCCCGGATGACGTGGCTGATCGCCATCCCGGCGTCGTCGACGTCGTTGGCCAGCAGGAACAGCGGGGCCCCGCTGGATTTGCGGATGGCGAAGTCCTCGATGCGCTCGTTGGGGAAGGTCACCTCGCC
>JBPYEM010000320.1:0-6384 GCA_051985205.1 Candidatus Limnocylindrales bacterium
CGTCCGCCTCGGCCCTCGTCAGCCGCATCCAGGCCTGGCCGTCCGTGATCGACCGACCGAGACGTTCCGCGTAAAGGGGATAGATCGACAGACCCGGGTCGAGGAGGACGGATGCGTCCACGCCGGCGTCGCGCACCAGGCCGGCCGGGATGATGTCGACCGTGAAGATGACAGGCCGGCCATCGGCCGTCCGGACCCGCTCCAGGCGGAGGACCTCGGCCGGCCGCTCGAGCCGGAGCCGATCGGCGACGTCATCGGGCGCCTCGATCGTCTCGACGTGCGCGTGGCTCGTGCCCGGCTCCATCCCGTGGCCGCGGATGACCTCGGTTGCGCTGATATTCGAGGTCAGGCTTCCGCGCAGCCGCGCTGGGGAACGAACAAACGTGCCGTGCCCGTGGCGGCGGATGAGCAGCCCCTCCTGCTCGAGCTGGAGGAGGGCCTCGCGGACCGTCGTCCGGCTGACGCCGAGCGACACCGCCAGCTCGACCTCCGGCGGCAGCTGGACACCCTCGGAGAAGCGACCGTCACGGATCCGGTCGCGGACCTCCTCGCGGACCCGCGACGCGAGCTTCGCCTGGCCGATCAACGTCACGCTCGTCAAGGTCCCTCAGAAACGGGCGGTCGATCTGGACGTGAAGACATATGAGGTATAACGTCTGACCTACGCAACGCTACACTCCGTGTCAAGCCAACGCGACCAGAGGGGAGCGCCGTGACCCAGCTCGAGCTGCAGCAGCTGCGGAAGACGTTCGGACGGGTCGTCGCCGTCGACAGCCTGGATCTCGCGATCGATCGCGGCGAGCTCGTCTCCCTCGTCGGCCCCAGCGGCTGCGGGAAGACGACGACGCTGCGGATGGTCGCCGGCCTCGCCGAAGCGGACCGCGGCCGGATCCTCCTCGAGGGCCGGGACGTCACCCGCGACCCCGCGAACAAGCGCGGCATGGGCGTCGTGTTCCAGTCGTACGCCCTGTTCCCGAACATGACAGCCGCCGAGAACATCGCCTACGGACTGGCGGTTCGGAAGCGCTCCGGCGCCGAGGTGAAGCGCAAGGTCGCGGAGCTCGTGGAACTGATCCAGATCGGTGACGCGGCGGAGCGCTATCCCCACCAGCTGTCCGGCGGTCAGCAGCAGCGCGTCGCGCTCGCCCGCGCGCTCGCGATCGAGCCGCCGGTGCTCCTCCTCGACGAACCGCTGTCCGCCCTCGACGCCGCCGTCCGCCTGACGCTCCGGCTCGAGATCCGGCGGATCCAGCGCAGCCTCGGGATCGCGACGATGTACATCACCCACGACCAGGAAGAGGCGCTGTCGATCTCGGACCGCGTCGCCGTGATGCGCGAGGGCCGGGTCGAGCAGCTCGGCACGCCGGAGGAGATCTACACCGCCCCGGCGAACGAGTACGTCGCCCGCTTCGTCGGCACGTCGAACCGCCTGCCGGTCCGTGTCGCGGACGGCGACGGGTCCACCGTCGAGTGGCAGGGTCGCGCGGTTCGGGTCGCGGCGGACAACCGGTTCGGGGCCGGTGGCCCGGCCGTCCTGGTCGTCCGCCCGGAACGCGTCCGGGTCACCGGTCGGGTCAATGGCGGCGATGCCTCGACGTGGCCGGGGACGGTCGTGGAGCGAACGTTCCTCGGATCCGTGACGCGGTTCACGGTCAGGGTCGGCGAGGAGCTCGTCCTGGCCGACGTCCCCGGCGAGGCGACCGCCGCGGTCCGCTACGGGATCGACGATCCGGTCGGCATCGCGTTCGAGCCCGGCGGTGGCCGGTTGATCCCCAGATCGACCTCGAGCAGCGACACTCAGACGGCATGAGCCGTCGCGTCGACAACCCATGGCGGCGAACGCCGCCGATGGCGATGGCCCACCGGGGCCAGCGCCTCACCTACCCGGAGCAGACGCTCGAAGCCTACGAGGCCGCGATCCGCCTGGGCGCAGACGGGATCGAGACCGACGTCCAGCGGACGCGCGACGGGCGCCTCGCGATGCTCCATGACCTGACGGTGGACCGGACGACGGATGGCCACGGCCGGATCGCCGATCAGGACTGGGCCGCCGTTCGGGCGCTGGATGCCGGCACCTGGTTCGACCCCCGGTTCGCCGGTGCTCGCGTCCCGTCCCTGGAGGACACGCTCGACCTCGTCGTCGGCGCCGGCCTGCTCCTGTGCGTCGAGATCAAGGGCACGCCGACGGACACGCCGGCGACGGCCGTCGCGGTCGCCCGCCTCCTCCGCGACCGCGATCTGCTGGACCAGGTGTTCATCTCCTCGTTCGACCACGCGGCCCTGCAGGCCGCCCGCGATGCGGTGGGCGGTCCGCTCCTCGCGCCTGAACGACTGCCGGAGTCCGGACCGTCGGATCCGGCGATCGCCCGCGCGCAGGCCGTCGCGCTCGACGCGGCGGCGCTCCAGCATCGCTGGGAGGACCTGACGCCGGAGGTCGTCGCGGCCGTCCACGACGCCGGCACCGCGATCTGGTCGTGGCCCATCGACACGCGAGAGTCGATCGCGCGGAGCGTCGAGCTTGGCGTCGATGCCATCATCGGTGACGACGTCCCGCTGCTTCTCGAAGGACTGGGCCGGACGGTTCTCGCGGACACGAGTCGCGGGTGACGACCACTCCCACCGTCGGCCCGCCCCTCGTCGTCCTCTTCGACTTCGACGGAACGATCGCCCGGCTGGACGTCAGCGACGAGGTCATGCGGCAATACGCCCGGCTCGACGCCTGGTCACCGCTCGAGGCCGCCTACCTCGCGGGAAGCATCGGCTCGCGGACGCTGCTCACCAAGCAGGCGGCGCTGCTCCATGGCGATCCGCGGCCGATCGCGACGATGGCAGCCGACGCCGAGCTCGATCCGGACTTCCGGCCGTTCGTCGACGAGCTGCGGGCGCGTGGCGTGGCCGTCGAAGTGGTGAGCGACGGCTTCGGCTTCTTCGTCCGGCCATCGCTCGACCGGCTCGGTCTCGGCGACCTCCCGGTGTTCACCGCCCGGACGACCTTCGGCCCCGACTCCGTCGCGATCGACTTTCCCGACGGCAATCCGACCTGCCGCGTCTGCGGAACGTGCAAGCGCGAGCGGATCCTCGTCCATCAGCGCGCCGGACGCTACACGGTCTTCGTCGGCGACGGGTTCAGCGACCTGTACGCCGCCGGCCACGCCGATCTCGTGTTCGCGAAGGACCACCTCGAGGCGCTGTGCGCCGACCGCGGCTGGCCGTACCGGCCGTGGTCGACCTTCGCCGACATCCGCGACGTGGTGCTCGATCTCCTCGAGGGCGGCGTCCCGACGCCGCGTCGACGCGCGTTCGTGTGTGGTCCGGAGGCGTGGCCCGTCGGGACGACGGAGCCGATCTGGGACCGACCACCGGCGCCGCGGCCGCTCGAGGAGTCGGCCTGACGCAGCGGTCCGGACAGAGGCGGAACGCCGCCCCCGAAGCAGCGTGGCGCGTCGCCCGGGGCCGCACCGGGTCAGCCGGCCGAAGCCGCGGAGCGGCGGGCCTCCAGTCGATCGATCTTCTCGACCTTCCGCGTCGAGGCCCCGCCGGCGAACTCCGACTCGAGCCACGCGTGGACGACGGTCTTCGCGGACTCGGGGCCGATGACGCGGGCGCCGAGCGTCAGGACCTGGGCGTTGTTGCTCTTCCGGGCACGCTCCGCGGAGTAGACGTCGTGCGCCTGGGCGGCCCGCACGCCGGGGACCTTGTTCGCGGCGATCGCCATCCCGATCCCGGTCCCGCAGATGAGGATCGCCCGGTCGGATCGGCCGTCGGCCACGGCCAACGCCACGCGCTCCGCGACGTCCGGGTAGTCGATCTCGCCGTCCGGGGTCGCGTCGTCGCGCGGCAGCTCGTCCGGCCGGAACGTCTCGACCCTCCGCCCGAGGGCGATGAGGTCGGCCTCGATCACCTCGAGGAGCCCGATCCCGGCGTCATCCGCGCCGAGCAGGATCGGTTGGTCGGTCGACATCTCAGGCGCTCCTCTCGGTGACGGGATGGGCGATCGTCGGGACGCGCGAATCGACGCCGAGCCGTGGCTCGATCGAGGCCGAGGGGATCGCCGCGGCCGCGATCGCCGCGAAGCGGCGCGGATCGAGGGCGGCACGGCCCACGAAGAGTCCGGCGACACCTGGCGTCGCGAGGAGCGCGGGCGCGGTGTCCTCGTCGACGCTGCCGCCGTAGACGACGCGACGAACCGTTGCGCCCCGGTCGGCGAGCCAGCCGTCGATCGCCGCATGGAGCGCGGCGACGTGCTCCGGTGACGCGGCAATCGAGCCCTCGCCGATCGCCCAGACGGGCTCGTAGGCGACGACGACCCGGTCGAGGTCCGTCGGCGAGAGGCGCCCGAGCGATCCCGCCAGCTGCCGCTCCACGGTTCGCCGAGCGGGTGCCGGCGGCCCGGCCAGACGCTCGCCGAGACAGACCACCGGCGTCAGCGACCAGCGCAACGCGGCCTCGACCTTGCGGCCGACCAGCTCGTCGGTTTCGCCGTGGTCGCGGCGGCGCTCCGAGTGACCCATCTCCGCGTAGCTGCAACCGAGGTCGGCGAGCATCGCACCGCTGACGTCGCCCGTATGGGCGCCGTGGTCGTCGGGATGGAGGTCCTGGCCGCCGTACCCGATCGAGCTGCCCGCGAGAACCTCGCGGGCGATCGACAGCGCGGGGAACGGTGGCAGGACGAAGAGGTCACGCGTCGCGGTCAGCGGCTCGAGCAGCGGTCGCGCGATCCGGAGCCACTCCCCTGCCCGGCTCGGAACCAGGTTCATCTTCCAGCTCGTGCCCATCAGCGGTCGGCTCATCGCGGATCTCCGCCGTCCTCGCCGGCGGCAGCCGTTGGACCGGGTGATCCGACCGTCGCGTCGATCGCGTCGCGGATCGCCCGCCCTCCGGCGGCGGCACCGTCCGGATGACCCTGGATCGCCCCACCGACAGCGATGATCACGTCCGTTCCGAGCGCCTCGACGATCGGGCCGATGTGATCGGCCGTGATGCCGCCACCAGGCATCGGCACGGCGGCCCGAAGGCCGCCCGGGATCGACCCGCGCAGGCCCTCGACGGTCGCCCGGTAGGCGGCGACCGGCAGCGGCCGCGGCGCGTGCGGCGTGCTCGTCAGGACCGCATCCGCCCCGGCCAGCCGGAGGAGTCGCGCGACCGCTCCGTGGGCGATCCCGCCTTCGGTCGCTCCGGTCCACATCTCGACGCCGGCAACGTGAGCGAGGATCGGGACTCCGGCCGTCTCGGCGAGCTCGGCGAGGGAGTCCAGGCCCAGCGTGAGCGGCGTGACCATCACGGCACCCGCGCCCGCCTCGACCGCCGCGCCGGCGGTCGCGACGAGCTGCGATGGCCGCGAGGTGACGTGGGCGACGTACCGCGTCGCCCGGCCGGTGTCTCGAGCGACGGCGTCGATCGCGGCGACGTAGGCCCGCGTGCGGTCCGCGACGTGGCTGAACGCCGGATCGGCGAGCAGCTCGTCGTCCTTGATCAGGTCGACCTCGCCGCGGGCGCTCGCGGCGGCGAATCCGGCGCCGACCTCCGGTGGGAAGCCGGTGCACGGCTTGATCATGTTCAGGAGGAGCGGCCGGTCGGTGACACCGGTGATCGAGCGCCAGCCGTCGATCCCGTACCGCGGTCCCGGAAAGCGACGGACGAACCGTTCCGGGACGTCGACGGCCACGAGGCGCATCGCGATCGAGGTCGAGGGGTCGTTGCCGATCGCGGTCGTGAGGAGCATCGCGAGCGAGTCGCCGAGGTTGACGTCGGGGAAGGCGACGCGGAGGAGCCAACGGCCGTCCGTCCCGACGCCACCGGCCACCTCGTCCGGCGCGGTTCGTCGAAGGTCGACCATGCGCGCTCCGTGCACTCGCCGCATCTCGTCCGTGATGCCGGGAACCGGCTTCCAGGTCCCGAGGCTCTGGCCGAGCGCGAATGCCTCCGCTGCCGCGCGCGCCTCGGTCTCGGCGGCCGGGAGAGCGGCCAGATACGTCACGATGACGTCGTCGCGCGGCTCGGGGCCCGGGACCGAGGCCGGGGCTCGCTCCACCGTCGCCGGCTCCGTCGTTGCCGCTGTCGCCGCTCGGGCGCGTGCCCGGCCTCGTGTGGCCGTCGTCACGAGCCGACCGCCGCCGGGATGGCGCTCGTCGGCGCCGCCGTTGCCTGGAACAGCGGCGCAAGGACCTCGTAGACGCGCCGGAACCGCTCGAACCCGGCGTCGAGCCGGTCCCGCGTCGCCGCGTTCGGCAGATAGGTCCGCTCGACCTCGACGATGTCCCGGACGAACCGCAGATCGCGCTGCGCACCGATCCCGACGAGCGCACACGCCGCGGCCCCGACCGCGGCCGCGTCCTGGGGGTCCCGGATCGAGGCGATGGGCCGGTCCAGGACGTCGGCGATGAT
>JBPYEM010000321.1:0-4761 GCA_051985205.1 Candidatus Limnocylindrales bacterium
CCTGGGCGGGCCCGAAGACCGTCGTCTCACTCGGGAAACGGAACACGATCGTCTTGCCGTAGTCGGCAGGCCCGTTCCGCGCAGCCACCCACGCGATCATGTTGGGCCGGCTCGCGCGGATCATCGGCTGGAGGAGCAGGAACTCCGCCTGGTCCGCGCCCGGCATCCGCATGAAGACGTAGTAGGACTCCGTCGGCAGGCTCTGCTCGTTCGTCTGGCCGGCCGGCACCGTCCACAGGTCGTTGTTCGAATAGAACGTCGCCGGGTCCGTCACGTGATACCGGCCGAACATCCGGGTCTGGACGTCGAACAGCTCCTCCGGCACCCGGAGGTGTGGCTTCAGGTCGGCCGGCAGGTCGCTGATCGGATGGAAGAGGGTCGGGAAGACGCCTTCCCAGGCCCGGATCAGCGGGTCGGTCGGATCGGCGACGTAGAAGGTCGTGGTGCCGTCGTAGGCGTCCATGACGATCTTCACGCTGTTCCGGACGTAGTCGAACGGCGTGTCGCCGAAGCCGGTCGGCGTGGTCGTCGCGGGCAGGTCCGCCGGGTCGAACTCCTGGGCATTCGGGAACTCGTCGGTCGTCGTGTAGGCGTCCTGGACGTACTTCAGCCGGCCCTGGCCGTCGATCACGAGGTACGGATCGCGGTCGTACCGCAGAAACGGCGCGATCAGCGGCAGCCGGTCGCCGAGATCCCGGTTCATCAGGATCTGGCTCTGGTTCGTGATCTGGTTGCTGACCAACAGGTCGAAGTCGTGGAACCGGATCGCGAACAGGAGCCGGTCCAGGGTCGTCGACAGCGGGATCCCGGTCGTGCCCGTCCAGCGGGTCGTCACGACGCCCGCGTCGCCGCCCTGATCGGCCGCACCGCGCTGGTAGTCGAACTCGTCCTGCTGGGCGCCGACGATGATGTACGACGACGGCCGCTCGCCGAAATAGATCCGTGGCTGGGTGATCTGCGGCGCGCCACCGGTCGAGACGGGCGGCAGGTGCGAGATGATCAGGGCCGGCTGACCCTGGGGCCCGATCGCGGACACCGGGACCATCGCGGCGCCCATGCCGTGGGTGTAGACGAGGCGCTGGTTCACCCAGCCCGTCGCGTTGGGGTTCTTGTCGAGGGCGAGCTCGCGGGCCGACAGCATGACCTGGCGGAGCTGGCCGTTCAGCTCGTAGCGGTCCGTGTCGACGTCGACGAAGTCGTAGTACTGGAGCACCGTCTGGAGCTGGTCGAGCGTGTCGTTGAGCGGCCGGTAGTCCCAGAGCCGGGCGTTCCCGAACGTCGCGCTGTCCGCCGAAACCGCCGCCTGGGTCAGCGGCGCGTCGCCCCGGTAGGCCTGGTCCTGCCACGTGTTCAGGCCATAGGCCAGCCGGGTCATCGTGATGTTGTTCAGGATGTACTTCGACTCCAGCGCCTGCTGGTTCGGAACCACCGTGACCCGCTGGACGATCTCCGGGTAGATCCGGCCGACTGCGATCGAGGCGATGAACCAGACGCCCAGGGTGATCCCGAGCGGCCACAGGACGCGGGCGAAGGCGCCGCCGACGAGGAACGCCGCGGCGAGCGCCGAGACGACCGTGAGGACGTCGTAGGCGAAGAACTGGGCGTTCTCATCCGTGTAGCTCACCCCGGTCGCGACGCCGCGGTTGCTGTGGACGAGATCGAGCTTGTCCAGCTGGTAGCCCAGCGCGATCGCCATGAGGATCAGGCCGGCGAGAACGGCGAGATGGACGCGGATCCGGGTGTCGAAGGCGCCCGCGCCGGCCAGCGCGGCAACCAGGTAGCGAGCGCCGGTGACGAGCAGCGCCGCGACCAGCAGGCCGACCGCCAGCGACTGGATGAACCGCAGGAACGGCAGGTCGAAGAGGAAGAAGGAGATGTCCCGGCCGAAGACCGGGTCGCGGACGATCGCGCCGGACGGGTCGAACGGGACCCGGTGGATCCACAGCAGGAGCGTTTCCCACGCGCCGGAGACGGAGCCCGCGATGACGAGCGCCGCGAGGACTGCGACGACGCCGATGACGACCCGGCCGACCGGGGTTGGATCGGGGATCTCGGTCGGCGAGACGACGACCGGCTCCCGCGGACCACGGGCACCCGGCCCACCGCCCCACGGATCCCACGGGCCGCGCGGCCGGGATCGCTCCGCGTTCGCCGCGGCCTCGTTGAGTCGATCGAGCCAGCCCCGGATCGTCCCGCCGCCCGCGCGGTCCACGGGCGGGGCGAAGCGGCCCGCCAGCCACACGTTGCCGAAGAGCACGACGAGGGCGACGACCAGGCCGAGGACGAACAGCCCCACCTGGACGCCGACGCGGGTCCAGAACACCTGGTCGTAGCCGACGCTTCGGTACCAGATCGCGTCCGTCCAAAGCTGGACGCCGACGACCAGCATCAGCACGAGGAAGGCGAAGATCGCGATCGCGATGTAGCGGGAGATGCGGGCACCGATCGACGGGCCGCCGTCGTCCGGCCCGCCGACCCGGCGGCCGGCGTTGCCACGGCGGCCGTTCCGTCCACCGCCGCCCGGCAGCGGTCGGATCGGCTGCGGCGCCTCGCGATCGCCGGCGGGGTCGACCTCCTCGTCGCTCATCGGGCCGGTCGCGTCGCCAGGCGGATCGCCCGCCGCCGTCCCTTCGGCCGCCGTCGCATCGTGCGTCGGCCGCGTGGCGTCGTCGTCCGACGCGCCCTCACGGTCGAATTGCCTCGGTCGCGGGCGCCCGGAGCGACCCGTGGCTTCGGCCTGACGGCGCCGAAGCTCCCGCATGAACTCGTCGAAGAGATCGCCCACCTCGGCGGGAGTCTATTCCTCCCGCGGCGAAAGCCCCGGGAGCACGCGCGGAACGCGAGCCGAGCGCCGGCGATCAGACGCGTCCGAGGTCCTCGGCGGCACGGCGGAAGGCCGCGAGGACGGTCTCCGCGAGCTCGTTCGGTCGCATCGCCGCCGCTCGCATCGGCTCCCAGCGGAACGCCATCCGGACGGCAGCCGGGACGCGCCACGGACGCGCGGGATCGGCCGCCGGAAGGACGGTCGCCAGACGGATCGCGAGATGGCCACCGTCTTCGAGGATGAGTCCGCTCAGACCGCCGGCGAGGGTCGGCCCGAGGAGAGCAAGCGGCGGCTCGGGTCGTGGGCCGGCGAGCGGAGCGAGATCTACGAACGAGACGACACCGTCGTCGTCGGCGACCCATGCGACCGCGAGCCACCACCCGTCATCCGACGTCGTCGGTCGGGTCAGGCCGGCTCGCAGGCTGCGGCCGTTGGTGGCGACGGCATGCTCGCGGAGGAACGACGGCCCCGGAACCGGCAGGCGGTCCGGAGGATTCGGTCGGTCCGGCGGTGAAGGGAGATCGGGCACCGCCGAAGGGTAGCGGCGGGCCGGAGGCCCGTCAGGCGGGCGGCGGGCCGGGAGGCCGTCAGGCGGGCGGCTGGACCTCGCCTGGCGCCGGCGGCTCGTCCGCGGCCACGGCATCCGCCGGCGCGTCGTCGACGGCGACGGCTGCGACGGCGTCGGGCTGGACGGCTTCGCGAGGGATCGGCCGACCCTGCTCGATGGCGGCATCGGCGGCCATCGCCTCGACCTCCGCCTGCGCGTTCGCAACCTGGGCCTCGAGCTCGAGCCGCAGCATCTCGCGCCGGACATCGGCGGGCGGCGGTGCGAGGGAGCCAGGTGTCGGCGACGCGGCGTCGTCATCCTCCGCGTACTCGCCGGAGATCCAGGAGAGGAGGCGACCGCCGCGCGGTCGCGAGCGGGCGGCGGTCCGCGCGCTGCGCAGGATCGCGTCGGCATCGATGGAATTGAGGCCGGGGACGGCGCCGTCGCCCTGGTCGACGAGCGCGGCACCGCACGATGGACAGGTGGTCTCATGGTCGGACGGGAGGACCGCCGAGCACCACGTGCAGCGGGGCTGAGGCGCGTTGGGCTGAGGCGTCTCATCGAGCATGCCGCTCATGCTAGAGGGTCGGAAACGCCTGCGAACCCCCCGATCGGCCTAGGACGGGCACGACCCGAAGGCGATCGCGCCCGAACGCCGAGGACAGCGTTGGCGGGATCCTGCGCGCCGCCTACTCCCACTCGATCGTCGCTGGCGGCTTGGACGAGATGTCGTAGACGACGCGGTTCACGCCAGGAACCTCGTTGACGATCCGGCTGGAGATCCTGGCCAGGACGTCGTAGGGCAGATTCGCCCCGTCGGCCGTCATCCCGTCCTCGCTCGTCACGGCCCGGATCGCGACGACGTTCGCATACGTCCGGCCGTCGCCCATCACCCCGACGGATCGGACGGGCGTCAGGATCGCGAACGACTGCCAGAGGCTCCGATACAGGTTCGCGCCCTTGATCTCGTCGATGACGATCCAGTCCGCCTCCCGCAGCGTGTCGAGACGCTCCGCGGTGACCTCGCCGATGATCCGGATCGCGAGCCCGGGTCCGGGGAACGGCTGGCGAAGCACCATCGCCTCGGGCAGTCCCAGCTCCAGCCCGACCGCCCGAACCTCGTCTTTGAAGAGGTAACGCAAGGGTTCGATCAACTGGAACCGGAGATCTGCCGGCAATCCGCCCACGTTGTGGTGCGTCTTGATCTTCTGGGCGGCCTTCGTCTCCGACGTCGCGCTCTCGATCACGTCGGGGTAGAGCGTGCCCTGGGTCAGGAAATCGATCTGGCCGAGGCGCGCCGCCTCCTCCTCGAAGACCCGGATGAACTCGTCGCCGATGATCTGCCGCTTCTGCTCGGGGTCCTCGACGCCGGCCAGCCGGGCCAGGAACC
>JBPYEM010000322.1:0-11990 GCA_051985205.1 Candidatus Limnocylindrales bacterium
ACGTCGTGATCCTGGATCCGAACAACAATCAGCCCGTGTCCATGGGCGACACGTCGTTCTTCACCGGACCCCAGAAGAAGTCGTACGCGGTGCCGGCGCTGAAGGCGGGGAGCTACACCTACGAGTGCCAGGTTCACCCGACGACGATGAAGGGCACGCTCGAGGTCAAGTAGAGGAGCAATGGCGCAGACCGCCCTGTACCCCGGCGCAATCCCGGCGCGACGTCGCGCGCTGTTCGGCCTGCTCGACGCGAACGGCTGGGCCTGGGCGTTCCTCAAGGCGCTCGTCTGGTTCCTGCTCCTGATCTTCTTCCTTGGCTACGTCCCCGACCGCGCCTATTACTTCACGGTCAACCGAACGATCGATCTCGGGATCCTCGCCTGGAGCCCGGTCAACTTCTGCCCGGCGGGCAACGAGAGCCTGCCATGTCCGGCCCCGGTCGGGTCGGTCGTGCCGTGGGCGCCGTCGCCGCAGGAGATCGCGCTGCCCGCGCCGCGAACGGACGGCTCCGTCGTCCAGTCCGGCACGAACCTGCTGTACGTCGGCGGCTCGGACGGCAAAGCCCCGGTGGACACGACGTTCGTCGCGAAGACGTCCGGCACCGGCAACTTCGACAAATGGGACGCCAACGGGCCGAAGCTCCCGGCGCCTCGGTCGGACGCCGGCGTGATCTATTCCGGCGGCAAGATCTACGTCGTCGGCGGCTACGGCGCTGACGGCAAGCCGACGGACACGGTGTACGTCCTCTCGCCGGACGCCAACGGCAACCTCGGCAACTGGCAGACGGCCGAGGAGGCCAAGCTCGACCTGAAGCTGCCGGAGCCCCGCGCCGGCGCCGCGATCGTCGCGGCCCAGGATGGGCTCCTGCTCATCGGCGGGACGAACGGGTCCGGACCGGTCGACACGATCTGGAAGTCGACGTTCGACAAGAAATCCGGCGCCCCGGGCAAGTGGGCCCCGATGGCGGGCAAGCTCTACACCCCGGTCGTCGACCCAACGGCGGCCATGGCGGGCTCCTTCGTCTGGGTCTACGGCGGGACGGGCGCCGACGGCAAGGCCGTCGCCACCGTCCAGCGGGCCGAGTTCGGGACGGGCGCGGACGCGACGAACATCGTCCGCGTCGGCGTCCGTGGCGGCTCGACCGACCTGCCCGCGCCGCGGACGAACCTCGACGGCTTCGCCGCGAACGGCAACCTGTACGCCGTCGGCGGAAGCGACGGCACGAAGCCGCAGGGCACGCTGTGGTGGGCCGTGCCGACCTCGACGGGCGACCTGCCCGGATGGATGCACCTCGACGCCAGCGATCTCCCTGCGCAGGGCAACTCCGGTGGGGCACCGGTGGTCCTCGGGCCGAACGCGATCATCGTCGGCGGGACGACGACCGACGGCGTCCAGGCCGGCAGCGCCCGGGCGAACATCGCCCCGGAGGCGCCGTTCTTCCAGCTCGGCCTGTTCGGAGCGACCGTCCCGGCCCTCAAGATCGACGGTGAGATCGGCCAGCAGCTTGGCTACCTGAACGCGAACACGATCGGCATCGTCGACTTCGCGATCTTCCTGCTCATCGGCTGGGCATTCGCCCATCGGCGACAGATCGTCGAGTGGCGCGACCGCCGGCGGCGGGCGAAGGAGCTTCGCGCCCGGGCCTGAGCCCAGGCCACCGCGATTCCAGGCGAACCGGCGCGATTAGGCCGGGAGGTCGCCCTCGCCGGGCTCCGGCGTTCCGCGACGCGTCGGCAGGCCGGCCATCGCCCAGGCTCCCGTCCCGCCCTCGACGTTGCGAACGTCGGACCATCCCTGTTGGAGCAGGAACGCGGTCGCCGACGCCGACCGGCTCCCGGCCTGGCAGATCATCAGCAGCGGCCGGTCCTTCGGCAGCTCGGCGTGGCGTGCGACGAACTCCGAGATCGGGAGCAGGACCGCACCGGTCGCCCGGACCGTGGCGAACTCGTCCCGCTCTCGCACGTCGACGAGGAGGGGCGCTTGCGTTCCCGGTGACGCCGGTCCTGCGGACTCGATCTCCGCGGCGGCGTCGCGCGGGCTGATCGTGGGGACGCCCGGCTCGCGGTTCATGGGCGCTCCATTCGGTCCGTCGGCGCTCCAGCCATTCGGTTCATCGGCTCCTCGTCAGCGGTGGCGGCTCGATCGCCGCGATCGTCGGATCGGCGGCGAGCCGGGCGAGGCGGTCGTCGATGGCGGCGACGAGCGCGACGATGTCGATCCCGGATGCCGTCGCCGCCGAGGATCCGATCGCCGCGGCCAGCCGGTCGCGCGCTCCCGCGAGATTCCGGGCGATCCCCAGCGGGTTGCCACGCACCCCATGAACGAATGCGGCGGCGAGCTTGATCAGGCCTTGGAGCAGCTCCCGCTCCGCGATGTCGTCCGTCCCCATCCAGGCCGGCTCGAGGATCTCGTGGGCCTCGAAGAAGTCGCCGCGCTCATACGCCGCGACGCCCGCCTCGAAGGCGCGCCGGCGGTCATCGGCCGGGAGCGGTCGATAAGCCTTCGGTCGACCGCCCTGGAGGATCGTCCGGCGGACCGTCGTCCGGTCCGTCGTCCGGTCCGTCTCGCCCTTGGGTGCCGGGCCGTCGATCACGAGAGGTCGGCCAGGGCGCGGCGCCCACCGAATCCGTCGCTGAGCTCGTGCCACCAGCCGATGTCGCCCTCGCCGAGCCGCCAGCACAGCCAGATCTGGCGGCCGCTCGCGAGCGCGGGGAAGTCGATCAGGCCGGACTCGATCTCGCGGAGCGTGATCCCCAGCTCATCGATGCGGACGACTCCCGCCTGCATCCGGTCGATCACGCCCTGCATCCGAAGGCGCAGGACGCGGATGTCCGTGTCGATCGGGTTCGAGGCGGCGTCGTCCGTCGCGGTCTCGCCAGCGCGACCACCGCGTCGACCGGCGTTCGCCTCTGCCGGCGCATCGCTGCGGGCCTCCTCCGCGCCCTGGGCCAGCACCTCGTCGCGGAGCCGGATGAGCTCCGCCCGCTGGTCACGCAGCGATTCCAGGATCGTGCGGACCTCGGGGATCGCGGCGTTGGCCTCGTCGAGGTCGTAGAAGCGCGTCATCGACACGATTCTAGCCCGGTCCCGATCGGCGAGCCGGCGGCGCCCGATCCCGCGGAGGCGGCGCTAGACTGCGCGAACCACGGCGGCCCCGGATGAGCGGGCCGACCAAGCGGGCCCGGAGACGCACGATGCGCATCGCCCAACGGATGAGCAACATCGGGACGGAGACCGCGTTCGAGGTCTCCGCTCGCGCTCGAGCCCTCCAGGCCCAGGGCCGGGACATCGTCCATCTCCAGATCGGCGAGCCGGACTTCGACACGCCGGCCAACGCCCGCGATGCGGCGAAGCGCGCCCTGGACGCCGGCGAGACCCACTACGCGCCGTTCCCCGGCATCCCGGCGCTCCGCGAGGCGATCGCCGAGGACGCGACGGCCCGGAAGCGCTTCGACGTCACGCCGGACCGGGTCTTCGTCACGGTCGGCGGCAAGGGCGTGATGCTCTACGCGATCCTCGGCCTGGTCGATCCCGGCGATGAGGTGCTCGTCCCGGATCCGGGCTACCCGATCTACGAGTCGCTGACCCGCTTCGTCGGTGGCACGCCCGTCCCGGTGCCGATCCGGATGGACCACGACTTCCGGATCGACCTCGAGGAGCTCGCGTCGCTCGTGACGCCGCGGACCCGGATGCTCGTGATCAACTCGCCGGCCAACCCCACCGGTGGCGTCCTGACCCGCCGCGATCTCGAACGGATCGCGGATCTCGCGACCCGCCACGACCTGTGCGTCCTCGCCGACGAGATCTATGGCCGGATCCTCTACGACGGCGAGGAGCACGTCTCGATCGCCTCGCTGCCCGGGATGGCGGAGCGGACCATCGTCCTCGACGGCTTCTCCAAGACGTTCGCCATGACGGGCTGGCGACTGGGCTATGCGATCGTGCCGCCGTCGCTCATCCAGACGTACGGCCAGCTCGTGATCAACACGATCAGCTGCGCGCCGACGTTCGCCCAGGTCGGCGCCGTCGAGGCGATCCGCGGGCCGCAGGAGCCGATGGCGGAGATGGTCGAGGAGTTCCGGGCGAGGCGCGACCTCGTCGTCGACGGGCTCAACGCGATCCCCGGGATCCGCTGCCTCTCGCCCAAGGGCGCCTTCTACGTCTTCCCGGACATCTCGGGGACGGGCCTCACGGGCCGCGAGATGGCGGACCGACTCCTGACGGAGGCCGACGTCTGTGTCCTGTCGGGGACCGCATTCGGCGGGGTGGGCGTGAACCACATCCGCATCTCGTACGCGAACTCCCAGGAGAACCTCTCGAAGGCGCTGGACCGGATCCGGGCGTTCGTCGAAGGCCTCGCGCCGGTCGCCGTCGGCGCCGGATCGTCCGGCTGACGCGCTCCGCGATCGCGGCGCAACGTCCATGACCGCTCGCCCGAAGGTCTTCGTCGCCCGGATCATCCCCGAGGAGGGGTTGGCTCGCGTCCGCGACGCGACCGACGCCGAGATCTGGCAGGACGAGCTGCCCCCGCCGCGAGCGGCGTTGCTGGACGCGATCCGCGGCTGCGACGGCGTCCTCACGCTGCTCACGGACCGCGTCGACGACGAGTTCCTCGACGCCGCGGGACCGGGGCTGAAGGTCGTCTCGAACTACGCGGTCGGGTTCGACAACATCGACGTCGCCGCCGTGACGCGGCGCGGGATCCCGGCGGGCAACACCCCCGGTGTCCTGACCGAGACGACGGCCGACCTGGCCTTCGCTCTCCTCATGGCGGCGGCGCGGCGGATCCCGGAGGGCGTCAAGTACGTCGAGGCGGGCCGCTGGAAGACCTGGGGGCCGCTGCTCCTGCTCGGTCCGGACGTCCACGGGGCGACGATCGGGATCGTCGGGTTCGGCCGGATCGGCCAGGCGATGGCGCGCCGGGCGCGCGGCTTCGGGATGACGGTCCTGTACCAGGACATCCACCGCGCGGACCCGGCCGTCGAGGCGGAGCTCGATGCCACCTTCCTGCCGCTGGAGGAGATGCTGCCGCGGGCGGACTTCGTGTCGCTCCACACGAACCTCACGCCGGACACCCGGGGCATGATCGACGCCGAGAAGCTGTCGTGGATGAAGCCGAACGCGGTCCTCGTGAACACGTCGCGCGGTCCGGTCATCGACCACGCTGCGCTCGCCGACGCCCTGCGGTCCGGCCGGATCTTCGCGGCGGCCCTGGACGTCACGGACCCGGAGCCCATCCCGATGGACGACCCGCTGGTGGGTCTGGACAACTGCCTCATCGTGCCGCACATCGCGTCGGCGTCCCACGCGACGCGGGCGAAGATGGCGGAGATGGCGGCCGCGAACCTGCTCGCGGGCCTCCGCGGCGAGCGCCTCCCGACCCCGGTCAACCCGGAGGTCTACGACAAGGCGTAGCTCGGCGGCGACTCGCCGCCGCATGCCGGAGCCGGCGCACGTGTACCCCGATCACACGCCGGTCGCGCCTCGCAGGTCCAGGGCTCGGCCCCAGCGCAACCCGCGGACCGCGACGAGCACGCCGAACGCCGCGAGCACGAGGATCGCGGCGGCGGCGATCGAGGCGTCGACGTCGCCCGACTGGAACTCGCCATACACCACGAGCGGCAGCGTCTGCGTCCGGCCGGCCACGTTGCCCGCGAACATGATCGTCGCGCCGAACTCGCCGAGCGCCCGAGCCCACGTCATCACGATGCCGGACGCGAGCACGGGCGCCGCGAGCGGGAGCGTGATCGACCAGGCCACCTGACGATCCGTCGCGCCATCGACGCGGGCGGCATCCTCGAGATCCCGGTCGACGCCGAGGAAGCCCGCCCGGGCCGCGCGGATGAAGAACGGCGCGGACACGAACATCTGGGCGACGACCACGGCAGCCGTCGTGAACGGCAGCGAGATCCCGGCCGCCGCCAGCGGGTCACCGAGGATGCCTCTCCGCCCGATCGCCAACAGCAGTGCGAGACCGGCGACCGATGGCGGGAGGACGATCGGCAGGTCGACGATCGCTTCGACGAGGCTGGCGCCGCGGAACCGCCGGCGGGCGAGCAGATGGGCCAGTGGCGTGGCCACCGCGATCGTCAGCCCCAGGCTGATCGCCGTGGTCACCAGGGACAGGACGAGGGCGTCGAGAACGGGCCCCGAGGCGATCGCGGCGACCAGCGCGCCACCGGCGATCGCACGCGCGACGAGGAGGACGATGGGCAGACCCAGGAAGAGCCCGACCAGGACCGCGAGGACGACGGTGGGCGAGAAGCGCGGCGACCCGCGGACCGGCCCCGCCGGCTGACGTTGGCGGCCGGATCGCCGTCCCAGATCGGCGATCGCGGTCAATCCGCGGGCGGCAGGAAGCCGAACGACGTCAGGATCGCCTGACCGCCCGGGCCCGCGAGCCAGGCGAGGAAGGCGTGAGCGACCGAGGCGTGAGCCGAGGCCTTCACCACGACCCCGGCATACGTCGCCGGGACATTGGCCGCGTCCGGGATGGGCACGACATTGACCTTCGTCGACGCCTTCGCATCCGTGACGTACACGATGCCGGCGTCGCCCTCGCCCAGCTCGATCTTCGCGATCAGGGCCTTGACGTTCTCTTCCTTCGAAACGACGTTTGCCGCGTAGGCCGCGGCAAAGCCGGCCGGCGCGCCGGGCTGCTTCGCGAGGTTGGCCACGGCCTGGTTCGCGTACTTCGTGATGGGCACGTCGTCGCCCGCGGCGATGACCTTGACGCCGCTCTTCGCCAGGTCGAAGGGACCGCCGATCCCAGCGGGGTTGGCCGTGGGGACGACGATCGTCAGGACGTTGCCCGCGAAGTTCACCGCGGCGCCGTCGGCAAGGCCCTTCTCGACGAGCTTCTTCGGATTCGTCGTGTCCGCCGACAGGAAGACGTCCGCCGGCGCACCCTGTTCGATCTGGGTTTCGAGCGCCGCCGACGAGTCCGTCGAGACCGTCAGCGTGGCGCCCCGATGCGCGGCCTCCCACGCGGTCCTGACCTTGTCGAGCGCGCCCTTGAGCGACGCGGCGCCCAGGACGGTGAGCGGCGCGGCTTCGACCGAACCGGTCGCAGTCCCCGCAGAGCTCGGCGCGCCGACCGTCGGCGCGACCGACGCCGGACCCGATGACGGGAGCGGCGTCGCACCGCCGGAGCAGGCGACGGACAGGAGGGAGATCAGCGCCAGGACAACGAAACCACGCATGGCCGTGCTCACGACCCGCCCTCCCGGGCAGATGGGATCTCGACGACGACGTTCGTCGACTTCACAACGGCGATCGCCTCGTCGCCGATCTTCAGGTGGAGCTCGTCGACCGCTTCCGCGGTCATCAGGCTGACGAGGCGATGCGGCCCGGCCAGGATCTCGACGACCGCGGCGACGCGGTCCTTCTCGATCCGGGTCACGATTCCGGCGAACCGGTTCCGTGCGGACTGGGCCACGATCGGCCGGTCCGTCGCGGATTGCCGCCGCTCCCCGATCACCCGGGTCACCTCCTCGACGGGGACGAGGCGCTGGCCGCCACTGGACCGCGTCGTGTTCAGTCGCCCGGTGTCGGCCCAGCGGCGGACCGTGTCGACCGTGACGCCGAGCATCTCCGCGGCACGGCCGATCCTGATCTGGCTATCGGTGCCATCCATACCTAAGGATCATACGTCAGATCACCACCAAAACCATGGTACGCGGCCGGACACGCCGACCAGGCGTGGCGCAACCGGAGATCGGTCGGGCTCTCCGCTACGCTTCTCGTCCGGGCCGGTAGCTCAGTGGCAGAGCAGGGGACTTTTAATCCCTTGGTCGTGGGTTCGAATCCCACCCGGCTCGCCGATCGCTCCAGCTGGCCGCTTCAGCCGATTCGGGAACGAACGGAGATCCTCGCCTCGCCGTAGTCGATGGGACGACCGAACGGGTCGTTCGCCGACAAGCTTGGGAGGGTTCACCCGTGCGCCAGCTGCCCATCGCCCTCGCCCTGGCGAGCACGCTCCTGCTGGGTCTTTCTTCGGCTCCGTCCCTCGCGGCGCCCGGGAACGTGCCCATCGGCGACCGCGTCGATCTCCGGGATGGGGACCAGGATTTCCCCGCGTCCACGCCGTTCCACATCGACCACGGCTTCGTCTTCGCGATCGGCGACCGGACGGTCGGGCTGTCCCGCCTCGTGATCGACATGGACGGGACACCCCTCACGGCCGATTTCGTCCGGCGGTCGCCGGTCGGGGACGGCTTCACCGTCAGTGAGCTCTGGTACTACAACTTCCCATCCGGGCTCACCGGAACCCACGAGTTCACGCGCCACTACTTCCAGGCCTGCGACAACGACACGGTTCCGTGCGACGGGGCGCGGATCAACACGCCCGTGGAGGACCTCACGGCATCCGCGACCGTGACCTTCATTCCGTAGCGCCGATACCCGATCGCAAGCTTTTCGGGACCCGCCCGGCGACGAACCGCCGCGGCGGGTCTCGTCATGCTCGGGACCCAGATCGGCCGAGGCGTGGTCGGCCGACGCTGTGGGAGACCGGATCGATGAACAGCGGCGACACCGCCTGGATGCTCACGGCCACGGCCTTCGTGATGATCATGCTGCCGGGCCTGGCGCTCTTCTACGGCGGCCTCGTCCGCCGCAAGAACGTGCTCTCGACGATCATGCACAGCTTCTTCGGGCTGGCAATCGTCTCCGTCGTCTGGGTCCTGATCGGCTTCAGCCTCGCCTTCGGGCCGGACGCCACCGGTGCCGGCCTGATCGGCAACCTCGACTATGTCGGTTTCTTCCATGTCGGCCTCGCCCCCAGCCCCACCTACGCGCCGACGATCCCGTTCATCCTCTTCGCCGCGTTCCAGCTGATGTTCGCGGCGATCACCCCCGCGCTGATCACGGGCGCCTTCGCCGAGCGGAAGCGGTTCGCGAGCTTCGTCCTGTTCACGATCCTGTGGTCGATCGTCGTCTACTCGCCGATCGCTCACTGGGTCTGGGCGACGGACGGCTGGCTCTACAAGCTGGGCGCCCTGGACTTCGCCGGTTGCACCGTGGTCCATGCGTCCTCCGGGCTGTCGGCGCTGATCGTGGCCCTCCTGATCGGCCGGCGCGTCGTCAACGGCGAGGGCCTGGAGCCGCACGACATCCCGATGACCGTCCTGGGCGCAGGGCTCCTGTGGTTCGGCTGGTTCGGCTTCAACGCCGGCTCCGCGTTGACGGCGGGTGGGCTGGCGGCCAGTGCGTTCATCGTGACGAACACGGCCGCGGCCGCGGCGACCCTGACATGGGTCGGCGCGAGCTACCTCCACCACGGCAAGGCCAGCGTCGTCGGCGCCGCCTGCGGCGCCGTGGCGGGCCTCGTCGCGATCACCCCCGCGTCCGGCTTCGTGACGCCTGGCGGTGCGATCCTCATCGGGCTGGCGGCGGGCGGGCTGTGCTACAGCGCGACGCTCCTCCGCGCTCGGCTGAAGGTCGACGATGCGCTCGACGTGTTCGCCGTCCACGGGGTCGGCGGCGTCTTCGGTGCGCTCGCGACGGGCGTCCTCGCGACGAGCGCGGTCCAGGCGAGCTTCAAGGGCCTGATCGACGGCAATGCCGGCCAGGTCGCAACGCAGCTTCTCGCGGTCGCCGCGACGATCGCGTACGCCGTCGTCGCGACGTTCGTGATCGTGAAGGTCGTCGACCTGATCCTCGGGATCCGGATCTCGCCGAAGGAGGAGGAGCTGGGAATCGACCTCGCGGTTCACGGCGAGGTCGCCTACCAGGCCTGATCGTCGCTCCTGGGTCGACCGTCCGGCTCCTCCCCGGGCGGTCGACCGACCACCTTCGGCCAACCTTCGAACGGGAGAGCCATGGCGACCGACCGCCAGCCGCGCCATCCCCGCGACGCCCGCCCCGAGCGCCAGCCGCGCGGCCGGCGTCGCGATGCCGCGCCGCTCTACGACCCGGCGTTCGAGCACGACGCGTGCGGGATCGGGTTCGTGGCCGACGCGGGCGGCGGGCGCGAGCGTGAGGTCCTGCCGCTCGCCCTCGACGGGCTGGCGGCGCTCGCGCACCGGGGTGCCTTCGGGGCGGATGGCGCCTCGTCGGATGGCGCGGGCGTCTCGATCCCGCTGACGGCGTCCCTGCTCCGCGAGTTGGGCCTCGCGGCCGACTGGGCCGCGGAGCGACCGGCCGTCATCCAGCTGTTCCTGCCGCGAACGGGCGCCGGCGCTCGCGGCGGTGCTGCGCGCCGACTCGTCGCGGGCGTCCTCCGTGAGGCCGGCCTGGCGGTGATCGACTGGCGGACGGTCCCGACGGACCCCGACGCGCTCGGCGGAGCGGCGCGCGCGTGCCGCCCGGCCTTCGTCCAGGCGTTCGTCCATCGACCGCCGCGGCCCGGAAGCGAACGACCGATGACCGACGCCGAGTTCGAGCGGCGGCTGATCGTGGCGAGGCGGCGCCTCGAGAGCGGGGCTCGCGATGCCGGCCTCGGCGAGGTCATCGCGGTCGCGTCCGCCTCATCGCGAACGGTCGTCTACAAGGGCCTCGTCGCCGGCGCCCGCCTGGGTCAGCTCTACCCGGATGTGCGCAGCCCGGGCATCGCCGTCCCCTACGCGCTCTTCCATCAGCGGTACGCAACGAACACACAGCCCACCTGGCGGCTCGCCCAGCCGTTCCGGACGATCGCCCACAACGGCGAGATCAACACCGTTCGCGGGAACCGCGGCCAGGTCCGCGGCCGGAGCGCGGACGGCGGCTCGCCGGCCGTCGACGCTGCGGAGCTCGTCGCCGCCGGTCCGCTCCTCGCGGCCGATGGCTCGGATTCGCAGTCGCTCGACGAGCTGCTGGAGCTCCTGATCGTCACCGGCTGGGACCTGGGTGCCGCGCTGCTCACCGCCATGCCGGAAGCGCTGGGACTCCGTCGGGCGCCACATCCCCACGTGGCCGCGTTGCGCCGGCGGACCGCCGGCTTCCTGGCGCCGTGGGACGGGCCGGCCGCGATCGTCTTCGGCGATGGCCAGCGGGTGGGCGCCATTGCCGATCGCAACGGCCTGCGGCCCACCGCCTTCGCGATCACCACGGATCGATTGGTCGCGGTTGCGAGCGAGGCCGGTGCGATCCCGTTGCCCGCATCGGAGACGGTCCGCCGCGGCCGTCTCGGACCCGGGGAGCTGCTGCTGGTCGAACCCGGTCGCGGGCTCATCCTCGAGGACGCCGAGGCGAAGGCGCACCTGCTCCGTCGGCTGCCGATCCACGATGCGCCTCGCGCCACGCACCACGACCCGGCGCCCGGCGACGAGGACTCCTCGATCGTCGTGCCGAGCGAGGTGGGGTCGGCCGCCCGAACGCGGACGCCGGCGGACCTGCGGTTCCTCGCCGGGCTCCACGCCGAGAACGCCCGCCTCGATATCCGGACGATGGCACTCGAGGGGCATGAGCCGCTCTGGAGCATGGGCGACGACACGCCGACGCCCGGTCTCGGCCGGATCGATCGCCCGGTGAGCGACCACCTCCGGCAGGCGTTCGCCCAGGTGACGAACCCACCCATCGACCCCGAGCGAGAGCGGACCGTCATGGACCTGCGGGTCGAGCTCGGCCGCCGGTCGCCCCTGCTCGGTGGGCCACCGCGGCGCTCGCGCACGCTCCGGCTGGAGCGGCCGTTCCTTGCCGATCTGCCGGCGCTCCGTCGGGTCGTCCGCGGTCCGACCCGGCGGCTCGACGCGACATGGCGCGCGATCGAGGGCGCGGCCGGTCTCGCTGCCGCGTTGGACCGCCTCGCCACGGAGGCGGTCGAGGCAGCCAGCGGCCGAACCGAGCTCCTCGTGGTGAGCGACCGCGGGTTCCATCGCGACCGGCCGCCGGTCCCGTCCGTGCTTGCGGCCGGGGCCGTCCACACGGCCCTCACGGAGACAGGCTTCCGCGGCCGCGCCGACATCGTCGTCGAGGCGGCCGACGTCCTCGACGTCCATGGAGCGGCGATGCTCCTCGCGGTCGGGGCCACGGCGGTCGTGCCATGGCTGGCGGTCGAGCTCGCCGCC
>JBPYEM010000323.1:0-3509 GCA_051985205.1 Candidatus Limnocylindrales bacterium
TGGCCCTGATGGAGCAGGACGAGGCGGACGAGGTCCAGGGCCTGCTCGGCTATCCCGAGGATTCGGCCGGCGGGATCATGACCACGGAGTTCATCGCCGTGCCGGAGACCCTGACTGCGGCCGAGACGATCGACCGGCTCCGGCAGCTCGAACCCGACGCCGAGACGATCTACTACGTGTATGTGGTCGACGGAGAGGGCCGGCGCGTCGGCGTGCTCTCGTTGCGCGACCTGATCGTCGCCGCCCCGGATGCGCCGATCGCCGCCGCGATGATCCGTGAGCCCGTCGCCGTCGACGTGCTCTCGGAGCAGGAGGATGTCGCCGCGACCGTCGCCCGCTACAACCTGCTAGCCGTGCCCGTGGTCGGCGAGGACGGCAAGCTCGTCGGCATCGTCACGGTCGACGACGCGATGGATCAGATCCTGCCGACCGCCTGGAAGAAGCGCCTGCCGCGGCTCTTCGCCAGGAGCGGCGGATGAGCGGCGAGCCGGCGGTTCGCGAGGCGGCCACGACCGACGAGCCGGCGGCATCACCGACCGGTCGGCGCCGGTTCGGCCGGCGGGCGCGCTTCGCGGCGGTACTGGCGGTCCTCGGCCCGGGAATCGTCAGTGGCTTCGCGGACAACGACGCGGGCGGGATCACGACGTATTCGCTGGCCGGGGCGCGGTTCGGCTACGACCTGCTGTGGGTCCTGCTCGCCACGCAGCTCGCGCTGTTCGTGACGCAGGAGATCGGCGCCAGGATCGGGCTCGCGACGGGTCAGGGACTCACGGGGCTGATCCGCGAGCGGTTCGGGGTCCGCTGGGCTGCGTTCGCCGCCCTCACGATGATCGCCGCCAACCTTGGTTCGACCGTCTCGGAGTTCGCCGGAATCAGCGCCGCACTGTCCCTGTTCGGTGTGCCCGTCGCGGTCAGCGCCCTCCTGGCCGCCGCGGCGGTCATCACGCTGATCAGCCGGGGCAGCTTCAACCGCGTTCAGTACGCATTCGTCGGGATCGGGCTCATCGTGTCGACGGCCTATGTCGTGTCTGCGGCGCTCGCCCACCCGGACTGGTCGCGGGCATTCACCTCGCTCGTCATCCCCCACGGGACGTTCAACGGCGCCTACATGCTCGCGATCGTCGGGACCGTCGGCACGACGATCACGCCGTGGGGACAGGGCTTCATCCAGGCGTATGTGGTCGACAAGCGGCTCCGGCCGGAACAGCTGAACGCGGAGCGCCTGGACGTCCTGATCGGCGTCTTCATCACGAACGTCATCGGTGCGTTCATCGTCGTCGCCTGCGCGGCGACGCTGTGGACATCCGGCCAGCGCGACATCGCCGATGCGAGTCAGGCTGCCCGGGCGCTGGCGCCGCTGGCCGGCAACGTCGCCTCAACATTGTTCGCCGTCGGCATCCTCGCGGCGTCGCTGCTCGGCCTGGGTGTCGTCCCGCTCGCGAGCGCCTACACGGCGTGCGAGGCGTTCGGCTGGGAGCAGGGCGTCGGCTGGCGCTGGCGGGAGGCCCCGGCGTTCTACGGCCTGTTGGCGTTCTTCATCGGCTTTGCGGCGCTCTTCATGCTGATCCCCGGTCTGCCGCTGATCCAGGTGATGTTCAGCGCCCAGGTCATCAACGGGCTGCTGCTGCCGGTCATCCTCGTGTTCGTCATGCTCCTCGCCGGTGATCGGCGGCTGATGGGCGAGCTGGTCAGCGGCCGGACCAACCTGGCCCTGGGCTGGCTGGTGACGGCGGTGCTGATCGTGATGTCGATCATCCTGGTCGTGACCGCGCTCAGCGGGTGACGCGCTCGCGGCGGGAGTTCGGGCAGCGTCACTCCGGCGCGTCGGTCGCGCCCCGGCCGGGGCGGACGTAGGATGCGGTCGTGGAAGCCCCGGCTCGTCTCGCGGAGATCCTCGACGGTGCCGTTCGGTCGGAACAGAGCTCGCGGCTGATCATCGAGATCGCGACGGCCGCCTCCGGCGAGCTGGATCTCGATCAGATCCTCCACGAGGCGCTCGACCGGCTCCGGACCGTGATGCCACTGACCGGCGGCTCGATCGCCCTCGTCGACGCCGACGACCTGGTGATCCGGGCGGCGATCGGCCCCTTCGCCACCGAAGCCGTCGGACAGCGACTGCGACGTGGGCGCGGCCGCAGCTGGACGGTGGTCGACACGTTGGCGCCCTATCGGACCGGCGATCTCTTCCGCGACGGCGATCGGGTGACGGCGCCCGTCGAGGCTGGTGCGATCCGGTCCTGGCTCGCGGTCCCGATCGTCCGGAACGGTCTCGGGATCGGGCTCCTCGAGGTCGACTCGACGGAGGTCGATGCGTTCGACGCGGACGACGAGGTCCTCCTCAGCGCGGTCGTCCGGGTCCTCGCGGGGGCCGTGGAGGTCGCCGCCCACCACGCCGAGGACCAGCGGGCCGGCGAGCTGCGCGACGCGTTCATCGGGGTGATCAGCCACGAGCTCCGGACGCCGATCACGACGATCTACGGCCTGGCCCGGATCCTCCGCCGCCGCGGCGAGACGCTGGACGACGACACGCGCGCCCAGGCCGTCATCGACATCGAGGAGGAGGCGGATCGGCTGACCCGCCTGATCGAGGACCTCCTCGTCCTGTCGCGGGCCGAGCGTGGTCGCGTCCAGGTGGACCCGGAGCCGATCAACCTCTCCCGGCTCGTCCGCCGGATCGCCGATACCGAATCGGAGCGCCACCCCAACCGGCGGTATGCGTTCCGGGCCCCGCCGGACCTGAAGCTGGTCTCGGGCGAGACGACGTACGTCGAGCAGGTCGTCCGCAACTTCCTGTCGAACGCCGCGAAATACAGCCCGCCCTCGACGACCATCGAGATCGAGCTCGAGCACGGCGACCACGAGGCGGTCGTCCGGGTGCTGGACCGGGGAATCGGCATCGAGGAGGGCACGGCAGACCGGGCGTTCGACCTGTTCTATCGGACGCGGGACGCCAGTCGGGTGGCCGCCGGCGCCGGCATCGGCCTGTTCGTCCGCCGCCACCTGATCGAGACGATGGGCGGACGCGTCTGGATCGCGCCGCGCGAGGGCGGCGGGACCACCGTCGCCTTCAGCCTGCCGACCATCGACGCAGAGGCCGACGCGGAGTAGGCGACGTCACCCGTTCGTCATCGCCTCGGCGGGGCTCGCGCGTAGGATTCGGGCATGCAGTTCCTCTTCCGCTCTCCTGCCATGCCCACCGCCGACACCGCCCTGCCCGGCCGCGACGAGCCGATCCTCGAGCCCCGGAACCACGCCGTCCTCGGGACGCCGATCGGCGGACCGTATCCCGAGGGGTTCGGGGTCGCCGAGTTCGCCCTCGGCTGCTTCTGGGGCGAGGAGAAGGCGTTCTGGGAGCAGCCCGGGGTCTGGACGACTGCCGTCGGCTACGAGGGCGGCTACACGCCGAATCCCACGTACCCGGAGTCCATGACCGGTGCGACTGGGCACGCCGAGACCGTCCGCGTCGTCTTCGACCCCGCGAAGACCTCGTACGAGCGGCTCCTGAAGGT
>JBPYEM010000324.1:0-2372 GCA_051985205.1 Candidatus Limnocylindrales bacterium
CGAGGCGCCCGACGGCCGGACGTTCGGGCAATGGGCGCCGCAGGAGAAGCACGCGGTGTCGCATCGCGGCCGGGCAGCGCGACGGATGGCGCCGATCCTCCACGACCTCGGCTTCTAGCGACGCCGATGACCGCGATCCGTTCGGTCTGCGTCTTCTGCGGGGCGAGCGCCGGCAACGATCCCCGGTACGCAGCCGCGGCGGCCGGCGTCGGGAAGACGCTCGCAGCCCGCGGGATCCAGCTCGTCTTCGGTGGCGGTCATCGCGGCCTGATGGGCCTCGTCGCGGATGCAGCGCTGGCGGCGGGCGGTCGGGTCGTGGGGGTGATCCCGCGTGGCCTCGTCGACCGGGAGCTCGCTCACCCCGGGGTCAGTGAGCTCGTGATCGTGGACACGCTCCATGAACGGAAAGCCCGGATGAGCGAGCTCGCCGACGCGTTCCTCGCCTTGCCCGGCGGGCTCGGCACGCTCGAGGAGCTGGCGGAGGTGTTGTCGTGGGCGCAGCTCGACCTCCACGCGAAGCCGATCGGCCTGCTCGATGTGAACGACTACTTCGACCGGTTCGGCGCCTTCCTCGACCACGCGGTCGCGGAAGGGTTCGTCGCGCCGCGCCATCGCGCCCTGCTCCTCCGCGACGTCAGCGTCGAGGCGCTGCTCGCGAGGTTCGAGCGATGGGAGGCGCCGGAGGGACGGTTCTTGCCACCCGTCGGGCAGTAGCCCGGGCCTCGCCCGCGCCGCCGCGTCCCGGGCATGGAGACGCCGGGCGATCGATCAGCCTGCCAGTGATCGCCCGGCGTCGACTCCTCTGACGAGCGAGCCAGGCTCGCTGTTCCGTTGCCCTGCCGTTAGTCCGCGAGACGCCGGTCGACCCAGATCAGCGCGACCGTGAAGAACGTCGCCGCGATCGCCACGACCAGGGCGAGCAGTCCGCCGTTCCCGGTCGCGAGCGCGTACCAGGAGCTGGCCGCGCCCAGGAAGTTGAACGTGATCGCGGCGGCATTCTGGAGACGCATCACGCGGTAGCCCCGCGCCAGCAGGCTGGCGATCCCGGCCGTCGCATAGCCGAGGCAGCCCGCGCCGGCGACCCGGAAGACCCAGGCGTCCGTGCCCGCGAGGCCGAACAGCGAGGCGAACGTCGAGGGGACGATCAGCGGCAACAGCCCGAACGTGGCCGCCGACAGCGTCGCCAGGGCCACGATCGCCCGCGCCGGCGCATCGAGCTGACGGCCGGGATCCTCGGGCGGCGCCTCGTCGCGGAGGAGCCAGTACGCGGCGACCACGCTGAACAGCGCGCCGGCGACGACGACGAAGGTCACGACCGGCTCCCGAGCGCCGCTGACGTACTCCCAGACGCTCGCGACGAACGCGCCGAGCGTATAGGTGAGCGTCGCGATCGCCGGGATCCGGATCTGCCGCCAGCTTGCCCCTCCGAGGAGCGCGATCAGCGGCGCGGTGACGTAGCCGGTCGTCGCTGCGCCGCCGAGCCGGTAGATCAGCGGATCCGACCCGGTGAACCCGATTGCGGAGGCGTAGGCCGCAAGCGCGACGATCGGAGCGATCCCGAAGACGAGTCCGGCCGCGGCCTGGCCGAGGAGGGTCAGCCGGAAGGCGGTCGTCCGGGCCTGGTCCGCGCCGGATCCGGTCGCGAATCGTGTCGTCATGGCGGCGTCCCTCGAGATGCTGATGCGGTTCGCCGATGATGCGCCGAGGACCGCAGCACGGATGACCCGATCCGCACGGCCTCAGGCGGACCCGTCCGACGTCCGTCGGAAGGCGACCGCCCGGACCGGACCGCCGGCGATCTTCCATCGTCGCCGTCGCGGTGCCACGGTCCTTCCCCGGTCGTGATAGCGAACTGACACCCGTCTCGACGCTCGACGGAGCCGCCCGTGCCTCGGGCCTGCCTACGCTCCGGCGATGACGGATCCGACGGCGACCGCCCGGGCGAGCGTGCGCAGCGCGCTCGAGCGGACGATCGCGGCGCTGCATCGCGTCATCGAGGCGAACGAGATGCTCGCCGAGTTCCCTGGGCACGAGCTGACCGCCGAGGAGCGCATCGCCGAGGGCCAGCTGGAGCTCCAGCGAGCAGAGGAGGAGCTGCGACGCCTCGACGATGGGCAGTGGCCGAGCTCGGGCGCGCCTTCGGCCTGATCGAGCCGTCCGACGGCGCCGACGTGAGCGAGGGCCGCGGGCCTCAGGACGCGCGCAGGGCCCGCCGGCGGCGCTTGTTCGCGTACATCCGCTCGTCGGCGGAACACCGAGCAGCCTCGAGGTCGCCGGCGATGACCGGGGCCTGACCCGCCGAAAGCTGGACGGGCAGGCTGTGCTCCGTCACTCTCCAGGCTCGGCCGGCTCGCCGGATTCGGCGCATCACG
>JBPYEM010000325.1:0-7751 GCA_051985205.1 Candidatus Limnocylindrales bacterium
CCTCGTCCGCCGCGGGGTCCCGTTCCGGACCGCTCACCACGTCGTGGGTTCGCTCGTCGGCCGCGCGGAGCGGGACGGCGTCGCGCGGCTGGCCGACCTGCCGCCGGCCGCGGTCGAGGACGCGCTCTCGGAATCGGACGACGCGGTCGCCCGCGACCTTGCCGCGGAGCCGGGGGCTGCCGCCGAGCTGCTCGCGGCCGCGACGATCGAGTCGTCGCTCGCCGCCGCCGACGTGATCGGCGGGACGGCGCGCGGCCGAGTGACCGCCGCGATCCAGGCGGCTCGAGCCCGCCTCGACGACCTCGGCACCTGACGTGGCGTCCGCCGCTCTGGCGGCGGACCGGATCCCCGGGGCCGCGGTTCGAGACGCGCGGCAACGGCCCGCCGCCAGGCGTGCCGGTCCCGCATCGCCCGGCGCCGGCCGGGTCGTACCATCCGGCCATGCTGCCGCCCGAGACGATCGAAGCCGCGCCGAAGGTCCTCCTGCATGACCACCTCGACGGCGGGCTGCGGCCCGCGACGGTCATCGACCTCGCCCGCGAGCAGGGCCACCAGCTGCCGACCGAGGACGTCGACGCGTTGAGTGAATGGTTCCGGCGCGGCGCCGACCGCAAGTCGCTGGAGCTCTATCTCGAGACCTTCCAGCACACGTTCGGGGTGATGGAGGAGCGCGACGCGATCGTCCGGGTCGCCGCCGAGTGCGCGGAGGATCTCGCGGCCGACGGCGTCGTCTACGCCGAGGTCCGCTACGCGCCGGAGCTCTCGACCGAGCGCGGGTTGACGCTCGACGAGGCGGTGTCGGCGAACCTCGAGGGATTCCGCCTGGGGATGGAGCGGGCCGCGGCGGCCGGCCATCCGATCGTGATGAAGATGCTCGTCACGGCGATGCGCCAGGCGGCCCGCTCCGTCGAGGTCGCGGCCTGCGCGGTGCGGCACCGGGACCAGGGCGTGGTGGGCTTCGACATCGCCGGGCCCGAGGCTGGCTACCGACCGACGCGCCACCTCGACGCGTTCGACCTCATCCGCCGCGAGAACTTCCACATCACGATCCACGCCGGCGAGTCGTTCGGCCTGCCGTCGATCTGGGAGGCGCTCCAGTTCTGCGGCGCGGAGCGGCTGGGCCACGGCGTCCGGATCGTCGACGACATCGGCGTCCGTAACGACGGCTCCGTCGAGCTCGGCCGGCTCGCGGCCTACGTCCGAGACCGCCGCGTCCCGCTGGAGATGTGCCCGACCTCGAACGTCCATACCGGCGCCGCCGACTCCATCCGCGACCACCCCATCGACCTCCTCCGGCGGCTTCGCTTCCGGGTGACGGTCAACACGGACAACCGGTTGATGAGCGGCGTCTCGATGTCGTCGGAGTTCGCCGCGCTCGACGAGGCGTTCGGGATCGGCCTGGGCGAGATGGAGTGGCTCACGATCAACGCGATGAAGAGCGCCTTCGCGCCCTTCGACGAGCGGCTGCGCCTGATCAACGAGGTGATCAAGCCGGGCTACGCCCGATTGCGCGCGGCGCAGACGCGGGTCGTCGCCGGCGGCGTGGCGTGAGGCGCCGCCCGGAGTCGATCGGCCCGGTCGCCGCCGAGGCATCCGTCTGACGTCGATCCGCGGCGCCGTGGGCGCCGGTCTCGGCCGCGGATTCTGGACGCTCTTCTCGGCGTCCTTCCTCGCGAACCTCTCCGACGGCGTCTTCCAGATCGCGTTGCCGCTGCTGGCGGTCCGCGTGACGACGGAGCCGGGCCTCGTCGCCGGCGTCGCGGTTGCGTCACGATTGCCGTGGCTCGTCTTCGCCCTCGTTGCCGGCGCGCTGGCGGATCGCTTCGATCGGCGCCGGACCATGGTCCTCGTCGACGCCGGCCGCGTCGTCCTGATCAGTGGTCTGACGATCGCCGTCCTGACCGGCACCGCCACGATCTGGCTGCTCTACGTCGTGGCGTTCGTCCTCGGCTGCTTCGAGACGATGTTCGACACGGCGGCGAGCTCGATGTTGCCGAACGTCGTCGGCAAGGACCGGGTCGTCGCCGCGAACAGCCGGCTCAGCGCCGTCGAGCTGACGATGAACACGTTCGTGGGGCCGCCGCTCGGCGGCTTCCTCGCCGGCATCGCCCTCGCGACCGCGTTCGGCACCGCGGCCGCGGGCTACCTCGGCGCGCTGCTCTGCCTCCTGTCGCTCAGCGGCTCGTTCCGGGCCGTCCGCGACGGGCCGCCGGCTTCGATCCGGTCGGAGATCGGCGACGGCCTCCGCTACCTCAGGAACCACCGCCTCCTGAGAACGATGGCCCTGGTCGTCGGGCCGATGAACCTCGCGTCGACCGCCGTCTACGCGATCCTCGTCCTGTACGTCGTCGCGCCCGGCCCGCTCGGCCTGGATGGTTTCGGGTTGGGTCTGCTGATGACGTCGATCGCGGTCGGCACCGTCGCCGGCACGGTCCTCGCGCGGCAGTTCGAAGCGATCCTCGGGCGGGCGAACCTCTTCGTCGCCTGCATCGCCTCGCTGCTCGTCACGGACCTGGTCGGGATCGCCATCCCGCAGCCGATCGCGATCGGGATCGTCCTCGCGCTCGTGTCCACCCTCGGCGGTGCGTTCAACGTCGTCTTCGGCTCGATCCGTCAGCGGATCGTCCCGAACCACCTCCTCGGCCGGGTGATGGCGAGCTTCCGGGTGATCTCATGGGGCTCGTTGCCGATCGGGGCGCTCCTCGGCGGGATCGTCGCCCAGGCGTTCGGCCTGACCGCGGTGTTCGTCGGAGCGGCGGTGATCCACCTGCTCCTGCTGCCGTCACGCCTGATCCTGACCGACGGGTTCATGGCCCAGGTGGAGGCCCACGCGGCGGAGGATGCCGAAGCGGGAGAAGCGGCTGGTGCGGCGGCGACGCCTCAGGCCGCGTCCGTCGAGGCCGCGGCGACCGCTCGGGATTCGGCGAAGGTCGAGGCGTCGGCGGGCGATTGACCCGGCGACCGCCGGCTAGGCGACGGCGGCGACCGATCCGAGGGCGACGACGTCGAGTGGCTCGCTCCGACCGCTGACGGTCACGGACCGGCGGATGCCGCCTTCCCGGCCGGCGGCGGCCCACGCCGCGCTCGAGACGAGCAGCTCCCCGGCACCGGCCAGCGAACCGAGCCTTGCCGCGACGTTCACGGTGTCCCCGAGTGCCGTGAAGTCCAGCCGATCATCGGATCCGATCGCACCGACGAACGCCTCGCCGGTATGCACGCCGACCCCGATCCGGACGCCACCCGCGACGAGGTCCGGAGCGTCGACCGCCCGCAGGACGGCCTCGCCCGCGTCGACCGCGCGGCCGGCGTGCCGCTCGCCGGTGATCACCGGGATGAAGAGCGCCATGATCCCGTCGCCGAGGCACTTGTCGACGATCCCGTCGTGGTCGTCGATCGCCTTCGAAGCTCGCCGATAGAACCGCTCCACCAACCGCCGGAACTCGCCGGCGCTCGTCCGCTCCGCCAGTCCGGTCGAGCCGCGGATGTCGGCGAAGAGCACGGAGAGCGGGATCTCCGCGCCGCCGGGGTGCTTGCCGATCTCGTGGAAGCAGATGCTGCAGAGCAGCGGATTGACCGAGGACCGGCCGTGCATCATGAACCGCGTGAGGATCCGGCCGGGTCCTGCGAACGGCGCGGCGCACATCTTGCAGCGCGGCGAGGAGGGGAGCCATCGCAGCCGCTTCCGGAGCGTCGGCAGGCCGGGGTCCTCACCGGTCAGGATGATCCGCCACCCCTCATCGTTCGCGCCCGGGGCGGACTCGTCGATGTCCTCGAGGCGCTTCCTCGGCGGTTCCGTGGCCATGCCGCGGACGGTACGCCACCGCCCGTGCGAATGCACGCCTTCGCGCGAGAAGCGGACGTGCTGCGGCAACGGATCGGGGCGCGATCGCCGGGCTCGACCGGGGTTGTCAGTCCGTGTGGAAGACCTCCGGCAGATCGAGCCACCACGCGCCGTTCGGTCGCCGTTCGTCCGGTTCCTGCATCGCGTCCGTCAGCTTCCACCACCGCTGCGTCTCGTCGTCCGCCGCGATCGATGCCATGTCCGCGGCGTAGTCGTCGCCGACGTACTCGTAGTAGGCGAACAACGTGGTGTCGTGTCGGAAGATCGAATAGTTCCGGATGTTTCCGCGGTGGATCGCCGCGAGCACGCCCGGCCAGGCCGCGGCGTGGAGCGCCTCGTACTCGGCGATCCGCTCCGGCTTGAGCCGGATCACCTGGCCGAACCGACGGACGCCGCTCACCCGCCGACCACTCAGCCGCTCGGCGTCGCCGTCGCTGTGGCCGTCGCCGCCTCGCCTGCCCACTCGGCTCCGTCCGGATAACGGAACCGAGCGAGCGACTCGCGCCGCATCTCGGCGCTGTACCCGGGAAGGGTCGGCAGCCGGTATGCACCGCGGTCGATGACGACCGGATCGAGGAAGTGCTCGTGGAGGTGATCGACGTACTCGATCATCCGGCCGTCCCGGGATCCGCTGATCGCGACGAAGTCGACCGCCGAGAGGTGCCGGACGAGCTCGCACAGGCCGACGCCGCCGGCATGCGGACAGACGGGAACCCGGAACTTCGCCGCGAGGAGGAGCACCGCGACGACCTCGTTCACGCCGCCGAGCCGGCAGGCATCGACCTGGCAGATGGAAAGCGCCTCCGCCTGGAGGAACTGCTTGAACATCACCCGGTTGTGGACGTGCTCCCCGGTCGCGACCCGGATCGGCGCGACCGCCCGGGCGATGGTGGCGTGGCCGAGGATGTCGTCAGGGCTCGTCGGCTCCTCGATCCAGTAGGGGTCGAACTCCGCCAGCTCGCGCATCCAGGGGATCGCGACCGGGACGTCCCAGCGCTGGTTGGCGTCGACCGCGAGCATCCGGTCCGGACCGATCTCGTCGCGGATGATCCGCGCCCGCCGCCGGTCGTCGTCGACGTTCGTCCCGACCTTCATCTTGAACCGGGTCCAGCCGTCCGCGAGCGCCTCGCGGCAGAGCCGTCGGATCTTGTCGTCGTCGTAACCCAGCCAGCCGACGGACGTGGTGTAGGCCGGGTAGCCGTCGCGGAGGAGCTCTGCCTCCCGCTGAGGCTTCGTCGACGCGCGCGGCGTGATGAGCGCCAACGCCTCGTCTCGGGTCAGGGCGTCCGTCAGGTACCGGAAATCGACCAGGTCGACGAGCGCCTCCGGCGGCAGGTCGACGAGCACCTTCCAGAGCGGCTTCCCGGCGCGTTTCGCGATGAGGTCCCAGACGGCATTGACGACGGCCGCGGTCGCGAGATGGATCGCCCCTTTCTCGGGACCGATCCAGCGGAGCTGGCTGTCACCGACGAGGTCGCGCCAGAACGAGCCCATGTCCGCCTCGAGACGCTCGATCGACGCCCCCACGACCAGCGGCACCAGGGCGCGGACCGCCGCGACGACGACCTCCGTGCCACGGCCGATCGTGAAGGTGAAGCCGTGGCCCTCCAGCCCGTCATCGGCGTCCGTGCGAAGGACGACGTAGGCCGCCGAATAATCCGGGTCCGGGTTCATCGCGTCGGAGCCGTCGAGGCTGCGCGACGTCGGGAACCGGATGTCGAGGACCTCGAGCGACGTGATCCGTGTCAACGACGCCTGCCCTCCAGGTTCACGCTTCAGCCCTTGAGCGCGCCGACGAGGATGCCGCGCGTGATGTAGCGCTCGAGGGCGATCGCCATCACGACGACCGGCGCGATCATGATCAGGATCAGGACCGACATCGCCCACCATTGCGGCCCGCGCGTCGCGTTCTGCGCGGCGACCTGCAGTGGCATCGTCTGGGCGTTGCCGAGGGTCAGGATCAGCGCGATCAGGAACTCGTTCCAGGCGAAGATCAGGACGATCAGGAACGTCGCGACCAGACCCGGCACGGAGATCGGCAGCACGATCGAGCGGACGATCCGGTAGATCGACGCGCCATCGACCGCCGCCGATTCCTCGAGCTCCTTCGGCAGCGAGGCGAAGTAGTCGCGCATGAGCCAGACGACGATCGGGAGATTGCTCGCGACGTAGGTCACGATCAGGGCCGCGATGTTGTCGAGCAGGTGGACCTGCTGGAACAGGACGTAGAGCGGCACGGCCACCGCGATCGGCGGCAGGATCCGCTGGGAGATCAGCCAGAAGGCGATGTCGCTGTTCCCGAGCGCGCGCCGGAAGCGTCGGCCGATCGTCTGGGCGAGGATCGCGAAGATCGCGAGGCCGGACGCGAACGCGATCAGGACGGGCGCGCCGATCGCGGCCACGATGAAGGCATACGCCATCGAGCCGATGAACAGGGCGATGATGCCGATGCGGGGCCGATAGGTGAACCGGACGAGGGCGTAGGCCGCGAGCGAGCCGAGCAGGAGCGAGAGGCTCGCGCTGGCGAGGCCCACGACGACCGTGTTCACGTACGGCCGGATCGTGTCGTTCCCGAGGTCGAACAGGATGTAGTTCCAGGCGTCGAGCGTCGGCTGGAAGTCGATGAACGGGAGGTAGAACGGGCCCTTGTCGACTTCGTACGGCGTCTTGAACGACGTCACGAACAGCCAGTAGATCGGGAACAGGACGACGAACGACCAGATCAGCAGGAGGACGAAGGCGACGACCTTCGCCCGCGGCGAGATGTCCGCGGCCGAGCGGCGACGGAACGGATTCTGGCGGCCGCGCGCTGGGCCGAGGATCGGCGCCCCGGTCGCGGTCATGCGAGGTCGGTGACCTTGCGCCGGACGAAGCTGACGTAGATCGTCGCCACGACCGTCACGAGGAGGAGCAGCAGGTAGGCGACCGCCGCGGACCGCCCGAGGTTGAGAGTGTTCCAGTCGATGTAGGCCTGGAGGGTCATCGACTGGGTGGCGGTCCCCGGTCCGCCGCCGAGCAGGATGTTCGGCATGTCGATGATCTTGAAGCCCTCGATGATCCGGATGAGGATGATCGTCGTCGTCACCGGCAGGATCGCGGGGACCGTGATGTGGCGGAAGCTCTGCCACCGGCCCGCGCCGTCGACGAGGGCGGCCTCGTTGACCTCCTGGTCGAGCCCCTCGAGCGCGGCAAGGAGGACGATGAACACGAACGGCGTCCACTGCCACGTGTCGCCGATGATCACGGCCAGCCGGGCGAGCCAGGGATCCGTCACCCAGGTGAAGTTGCGGAGGCCGAGCGCGACCCAGAGCGGCTCGAAGGGCCCCTTCGAGGTATCGGTCATCATCAGGAACATGTAGCCGACGCCCACCGGCGTGATCGTCAGCGGGATCAGGAACAGGATCCGGAAGAACCGCCGCCAGGGGACCTGCTGGACGGCGAGCAGGGCGAGGCCCAGCCCGAGCAGGACCTGCAGGGCGATCCCGCCGAACACGAAGATGACGGTCACCATCAGGGACCCCGGCCGTCCGCCGTCGCTCGCGACGGTCTGGACGAACAGCCAGGTGAAGGCGATCACGAGCAGCCCGCCCGCGAGCCGGAGCACCAACCCGAGGATTCCGACGCGTCCGCTTCTCACGGAGCGCGTCCACGCCCAGGCGATCGCCGCAATCGTGACGACGAGCACCGCCCAGCCGAACGGGTTGGGTGACTTCATCACGCCGAGGAAGTGAGACCGCTCCAATCCGAACAGGAGCTGCTGGTAGTTGGCGAACCCGATGAACGACAGGTTCACGCTTCCCGGGTTGAAGACGAGCTTCGAGAGCGAGAGCGCGACCGACGCGACCAGCGGGAACAGGGACAGAACCAGGACCAGCACGACGGCCGGCCAGATGAAGAGCCATCGGGCGGC
>JBPYEM010000326.1:0-3812 GCA_051985205.1 Candidatus Limnocylindrales bacterium
GACCGGGTCTGAGGATCAAGACGACGGCGATGATCGCCACCGCGACTATGCCGATCCACGTGAGCGGGCGATTGATCCATGACGTCGACGCGGCCGACGGACGGCGGGTCGCGCGACCGGCGCCCACGCGGCCCTGGACGCGCCCGGTCGGTGGACCGCCGGCCGGGCGAACGGCTGCCGATCCGCCACTGCTCATCGCGGCGTCGTAGGTTCGCCGACGCGCCGGGTCGGTCAGCCAGTGGCGTGCGACGTTGAACCGCTTCTGACGGGCGGTGGCGCCGCCACGGTCTCGCGCCGTCGCGGTCCGCAGCCGCCGGTCCATCGCCTCGGCGGCCTCGACGATCTCCTGGTGGGTCGCGTCCGGTCGGACCCCGAGGGCACGGTACAGATCAAAGGTCGGGATCTGCGGCCGTGGCGACGGACTGCGCTGCCCGCGACCAGCGGGGCGGTCGCGGCGGCCCGTCACGCCGCCGCCTCGAGGGCGGCCGGGAGGTCGATCGAGCCCGACAGCAGCGCTTCGCCGAGGATCACGCCGGCGATGCCGAGGTCGCGGAGCCGGCGGATCCCGTCCACGTCGCTGACGCCGCCGGCGACGAGGAGATCGACGTCGCCCCGTCCGACGAGCGGTCGCAGCACGGCCTCGTCCGGGGACCGGCCACCATGGGCCAGCACGAACCGGGTGACCCCGCGATCCGCGAGCTCCCCGACGACACCGGCAAGGGTCGGCGGCGCGGAGCCGGCCGCGCCGTCCCGACGATGCCACGGGAAGGCCGCCAGCCGCTCCGGGCGGGGATCGAGGCCCACCGCGAGCCAGGAGCCGGCAACGGCCAGCGCATCGGCCAGGGCCGTCGCGTCATCGGCGATCGCCATCGATGCGACCGCGCGCGTTGCGCCCGCGGCGAAGACGAGCCGGATGCCGTCGGCCGTGTCGACACCGCCGGCGACCTGCAGCGGAACCGCGACCCGAGACGCGATCGCCCCGATCGCCTCGAGGTTCTCCGGCCGGCCGGACCGCGCGCCGTCGAAGTCGACGAGGTGGATGAGCCGCGCCCCGGCTCCCACGAGCTGCTCCGCGATCCGGTCCGGCCGGTCCGTTGGCGCGCCGATCCCCGTCGAAGCACCGGGCCAGTAGACGACCCGTGACCGGCCGCGATCCAGGTCGATCGCCGGGATGACCTGCACTAGCTGCGGGCAGCTCGGGCGGCGCCGCTCCCGCCGTTCGTGTCGCCCTGGCGATCGAGGTGGCCGCCCACGTCCCGCGCCGAGCCTGCCGCGGCGGCGAGCCGCTCGCGAAGCAGACGCCGATGGAAGCTGATCGGCAGGGAGCCATTCCGCAGGAGCGTGTCGTGGAAGTCGCGGAGCGAGAACGACGAGCCGAGGCGGCCCTGCTCGTCGGCGCGGAGCTGGAGCAGGAGGACCTTGCCCAGGAGGTAGGACAGCTGATACGTCGGCGTGTACGTGTAGCGCCGGACCTCCGCCCGGGCGTTGGCCCCCTCGAAGCTCGTCTCCGCGACCAGGAAGCGCGTCGCGTCCTCGATCGAGATCTCGCCGCGGTGCATCCGGACGTCGAGGATGATCCGGCAGGCCCGCCAGATCGCGTCCGTGTGCATGTTGAGCCGGAAGTTCGCGGCGGCATCGAACCCCTGCTCGCGCATCATCTGCTCGGAGTACATCCCCCAGCCTTCGACGAACTCCGGCGCGTCGACGAGCAGGCGGCTCAGCGACGGGTGGCTGTTCGCGACGGCCAGCTGGAGGTGGTGTCCCGGGTACGCCTCGTGGATGCTCGTGTTGCTGATCGAGCTGTAGTTGTGCTCGCGCATCGCGTTCGGGTCGTGGCCGACCGACGGGGTGACGATGTAGATCCCCTTCGGGTTCGGGTCGAACTTGGGCGGCGAGAAGTAGGCGGCGAACGGGACCACGTTGCGGAGGTATTCCGGCGTCTCGACGACGTCGATCCGCTCGCCGTCCGGGACCGTCGCGATGTCGTGATCGATGATGTGCTGACGGGCGCGGACCATCGCCGTCCGGTACGCCTCGAGGGCCTCCGCGAAGGTCGCCGGATGGTCCGTCTTCAGGCGATCGATCACCGTCGCCTCGTCGACCGTGTCGTCGATCTCGGCCGCCGCCCGGATCCGGGCCGCCTTCTGCATCTCGAGCTGGTCCTCGCCGACCTCGAGGATCGCGTCGGCGTCGAGGCCGTCGAACGCCCGGAGCGCGACGAGCTCGTCGTACCGCTCGCTGCCGAGCGCCCAGTCGTCCGAACCGGAGGCAAGGCTCGCGACGAGCGTCTCCGAGTAGGCGGCGATCGCCTTGCGGGCCGCCTCCGCCGCTGCCTCCAATCGCCGCCGATCGGCATCCGGAAGCTCCGCACCGGCCGCCGTGATCTCGTCGAAGAAGCCCGGCAGATCCGCTGCCGACTCGATCTCGAGCTGCTGCCACGGCCGGACCTGCGGGACGACGGCCCGTGTCCGCGACTCGTCGAGGAACGTCGGCACCGCCTCGAGCCGGCTGGCGATCGCGTCCAGCCGCTCTGGCAACGGCGCGAAGTCCTGGGCGAAGAGGAGGAACAGCCCGTCACCGATCACGTCGAGCGCCGTCGATCGTCGCTCCCAGGTCCGGATCTGGGTGAGGTCGAAGACCGATCGGCGGGTGGTGTGGATCTCGAGGTCACGCTCGAAGCGGGCCGACTCCGAGAGGTCCTGGTCGCCGAGGGTCTCGAGCGTCGCCAGGTGCCGGCGCTCGGCCTCGATGTCCTCGAGGACGCCATCCCGCGTCGCGTCGCCCAGGCGGTGGTCCTCGGTGTGGATGCCGAAGTACGTCCCGATCAGCGGGTTCCGGTCGATCAGCCACCGGAAATGGTCCTCGACGAGGTCGTAGAGGCGATCGTCGAGAGGGCCAGGCGCCGCGGCCGGCTCTGGCCGGCTGAGCGGCGCTGCCCGAAGCGCGGGGTTCACGACGCCACGGCCAGCGGGCGGCCGGCGTTCTCGTCGATCGCGGAGGCGACGACCGCGACGACCCGATCGACGTCGGCCGCGGTCACGCCGTGGTGCGTCGCGGCGCGGATCTGACCGTGGGGATACGGCTCCAGCAGCACGTCCCGTTCGCGGGCCCCGGCGATGAACGCCGCGCGGTCACCGGCGACGCGGAAGAGGACGAAGTTCGTCGTCACCCGGGACGGATCCAGGCGGTCGTCGTCGCCGGGCTGGGCGATGTCGCCGGGCGACCGAACGCCGGGGACGTCTGCCAGGGCCTCGGCGAGTCGCCGGGCGTTCTCGTGATCCTCGGCCAGCCGCGCGATCATCCCCGCGTCGCCGTCGCGCAGCGCAATGAGGCCCGCTGCGGCCAGGATGCCGGCCTGCCGCATCCCGCCGCCCAGCAGCTTCCGCGCGCGGCGCGCGCGGTGGATGAACGCCCGCTCGCCGACGACGACCGATCCGGCCGGGCAGGCGAGGCCCTTCGAGAGGCAGAACGTCACGGAGTCCGCCGGTCCGGCGAGCTCCGCCGGCCGAACGCCGAGCGCCACGACGGCGTTGAAGAAGCGCGCGCCGTCGATGTGGAACGGCACGCCGCGATCGTGGGCGACCGCCGCGATCCGGGCCGTTGCCGCGATCGAGATCGGCTGGTTGCCGGAATGGCTGTGGGCGTTCTCGATCGCCACGAGGCTCGTGATCGGTTCGTGCGGATCCGCGGGATCGCGGAACGCGGCCGCGACGGCGTCCGGATCCAGCGTTCCGTCCGGGCGATCCGCCAGCTGGAGCACGGATGCACCCACGACCACGGCATGTCCGGCGGCCTCGTCCCGGACGATGTGG
>JBPYEM010000327.1:0-3216 GCA_051985205.1 Candidatus Limnocylindrales bacterium
CGATTCGCAGTCAGCTGGGACGCTTCCTGGACTTCTCGCCGTCCGCTGGCGAACGTGGTGCGCTGCTCGTCAACAACCTGGACTGGCTGGAGCCGATCCACCTGATCGATTGGCTGCGCGACGTCGGCAAGCACTTCACCGTCCCGTACATGCTCGCGAAGGATTCCGTCCAGCTCCGCCTCGAGCGCGGCCTGTCCTTCACGGAGTTCAGCTACCAGCTGATCCAGGCCACCGACTACGAGCACCTCCACCGGACGATGGGCGTCGACCTCCAGATGGGCGGCGCCGACCAGTGGGGCAACATCACGGCCGGCCTGGAGCTGATCCGGCGGCGCGCCGGGCTCGACGAGACCGCCGACCGCGGTGCCGACGAGCCGGCCCACGCCCTCGCCTACAAGCTGCTGCTGTCGCCGTCCGGCGCGAAGTTCGGCAAGACCGAGGGTGGGACGTCGATCTGGCTGGATCCGGCGGCGACGTCGCCGTACGCGTTCTACCAGTACTGGCTGAACACCGACGACCGCGACGTGGGCACGTACCTGCGCTGGTTCACTCTGCTCTCTCGGGAGGAGATCGAGGCGCTGGAGACGATCGCGGTCGAGCGGCCGGAGGCGCGGGAGGCCCAACGGGTGCTCGCCCGCGACGTCACGGAGCGAACGCACGGCTCCGACGCGGCCCGGGCGGCGATCCGGACGTCGGAGGCGCTGTTCGGTGGCGGCAGCGCCGTCGATCCGGACCTGTATCCGGCCCTGCACGAGGCGTCGGGCGGGCTCACGTTCGACCCGGCGCTGGCGGCGGCCGGGGCCGCGACGCTCCTCGTCGACGCCGGCGTCTTCGCGTCGAAAGGCGAGGCGCGGCGCTTGGCGAGCTCCGGTGGGCTGTCGATCAACGGCCGCCGGGTGACCGAGATCGATACCCCCGTGGAGCCAGTCGGCGACCGATGGCTGGACGTCGCCATCGGCAAGCGGCGCCGCCTGATCCTTTGCGCGCGCTAAGCGCTCGTCCGACCTTCCTCGATCTCCTGAGCCGCCGCGGCCAGGCGTTCGTTGCCGGCGCGATCACGGATCGTCAGTCGCAGGCAGTGAGCGAGCGGATGGCCGGAGGGGAACGTCCGCGGCACCAGCCCTCGCCGGAGAAGCGCGTCCGCCACCTGCTCCGCGCGCTCGGGCGTGCCGAGGTCGGCGAGAAGAAAGTTCGTCACGGACGGTCCCACCGACCAACCGGCCCGGCGAAGGTCGGCCGCGAGCCGGTCCCGCTCCTGGTCGACGCGAGCCACGTTCTCCGCAAGGGCCTCGCGATCCGTGAGCGCTGCGGTAACCACGGAAACGCTGACGGTGGACACGGATCCGGGCGGCCGGTACGGCGCGATCCGGGCGATCGTCTCCGGCCGGGCGACCGCGAATCCGACGCGGAGCCCGGCAAGGGCGTAGCCCTTCGATGCCGTCCGGACGATCACGAGGTTCGGATGGTCGAGGCGGAGACCGACGAGGGACGCTCCGACGAACTCCGCATAGGCCTCGTCGAGGACCACCGTCGGCCGGTCGCGACCGGCCGTGTCGGCGTCTTGCGCGATCCCCGCGAGCAGCTGGGCGATCGTCCCCTCGGGCTCCGGTAGCGCGGTCGGGTTGTTCGGGCTGCAGAGCCACAGGATCGACGCGTCCGCTGCGGCGGCCCGGGTTGCCGGCAGGTCCAGGGCGTAGCCGGCGTCCGGCCCGAGTCGCGGAACGACGACGGCGGTCGCGCCGCGCTGCTCCGTGACGACTCGGTACATCGCGTAGGTGGGTGCGGGGATCACGGCCCGGCCGCCGGTCGGCAGGAACGTCTTGCCCATCAGGTCGAGGATCTCGTCCGCGCCCGCGCCGACGAGGAGCTCGTCCGTCCCGATGCCATACGCCCGGGCGGCCGCTTCGACGAGCCGTCGGTAGTCGGTCGGTGGATATTCGGAGAGCGGTGCCTCGAACCGTCCCGCGGCGAGCAGGCCGCCGACGAGCCTGGGCGGGCTGGGTGACGTGTTGAGGTCGAAGCGGAGAACCTGGTTCAGGGGCACGTCGTACCGAGCCGCGATCTCCTCGTCCGTCGCCTCCCAGCTGTAGGTCGCCGGCTGCGTCGGCAGGTTCATCGTCACGGGCGTCGGGCTCACGAGCGGCGCTTCGCGGCCCTCGCCGCGAGCCGCCGGAGCGCCTTCTGGTAGCCGCCCTCCCCGTGGTTCAGCCACCACGCGATCCGCGTGATCGTCGCCGTGCTGGCACCCGTCTCGCGCGAGATCTGCGCATAGTGCTGACCGGCGTCGAGCCGCCGGACGACTGCCCAGCGCTGGGCGAGGTCGTGGATCTCGCCGAGCGTCGCGATGTCTCGCAGGAATCGGGCCGCCTCGTCCGCCCCTTCGAGGCGGAGAAATGCTGCGATCAGCTCGTCGACATCCTTCGTGCGCCAGTCGGCCATGTCGGCGGTCGGTCCTCCGGTGGTCACGGAGGGCCATGGTAGCGTGCTAGCACGGTGCGAGGGCCATGGAACCAGCCGACGGTGTTGTCCCAGGCACCACCAGCCGACCGGGGCGTTGCTTTCACAACCAGCCGACCGAGTTGTCGCTGGCACAACAAGCGACGATCGGTCCGCTTGGCCGGCCCGAGATCGCGGCGATTCGGCAGCCTCAGCTGTCGCCTGTTGTCGCCCGCACAACAAACAGCGGACGGGACCGAGTTCGGCCGTCGCTTGTTGTCCGAGGAACAACGGCGGCCCGCGTGGGGCAGGCCTCGAGCAACACGCTCGGGCAGCCGGCTCGGGCGGCGCGCCGGGTTCGGGACAGCGCGGCTGGCTCGGGCGGCCCGCCGGGCTGGGGACAGCTGGGGCAGGCCCCTCGGGCGGCCCGGCGGGCTCGGGCCGGGTTGGCCGGCCGACTGGGGCGACCCGTTTGGCTGATGCCGGCTGGGGCGCCGCCGCGCTGAACCGCGTCGACGGTCAGTGCCCGTCCGACTCCTTGCGGTGCTCGGCGATCACCTTCTCCGCGAGGTGCTGCGGGACTTCCTCGTAGTGATCGAGTGTCGCCGAGAACGTGCCACGGCCGCGGGTCATCGACCGCAGCTCCGTCGCGTAGGAGAACAGCTCGGACTGTGGGACATGGGCCTGGACGACCTGCTGGCCGTCGGCCGAATCCATCCCGAGGACGCGACCGCGCCGGGTGTTGAGGTCGCGGTTGACGTCGCCCATGTACTCCTCGGG
>JBPYEM010000328.1:0-17183 GCA_051985205.1 Candidatus Limnocylindrales bacterium
CGTCCGACGCCCGCAGCGCCCCGCAGGTGTGGGTCCGGTATGGCGTCGCGAGCCGATCGACGGGCGCCTCGGGCGCGGCCCGGTCGACGGGCGGAGTGTCGGTCATGACCGGGTATCGTACGGGAGACGATCGAAGCGGCGAGGAGAGTGATGCTCGGGGCCTCGCTCGCATATGCCACCCTGCCGACGTCCGATCTGTTGGCGCTCCGTCGGTTCTACGAGGAGGTCCTCGGCCTCGTCGTCCAGCAGGAGACGCCGACGACTGTGTGGTTCGGCGTCGGCGAGGGCACGATCTTCGCGATCTCGCGCAGCAGCGGCCGCGCCTCGGGGAGCCATACCCAGATGGCGTTCCGAGTGCCCGACCTCGTCGAGACCGTGCGCGACCTCCGCGGGCGCGGCATCGCGTTCGAGGAGTACGAGACGCCGAGGACGACGGACGGGATCGCCGACATGGGCGCGGGGCACGCGGCCTGGTTCCGCGACCCGGCGGGCAATCTCATCGGCCTCTTCCAATTCAAGACGGCGAGCCTCCTCGTGGCCGATCGCGAGGACCGCGAGGCCTACGTCGGCGGGCCCCGCATCGCGATCGCCCTCGGCTCGATCGTCGATCTCGACGTCGACGCAATCGTCAACGCGGCGAACAGCTCCCTGGCGGGCGGCGCCGGTGTCGACGGCGCGATCCATCGGGCGGCCGGACCGGCCCTGGCGGACGAGGCCCGGCCGCTCGCGCCCTGCCCGCCGGGCGAGGCGCGGATCACGGGCGGGCATCGGCTCAAGCAGCGGTTCGTGATCCACACCGTCGGGCCGATGTGGGCGGGCGGCGACCAGGGCGAGCCGGACGTCCTCGCGAGCTGCTATCGCGAGTCGCTCGCGCTCGCGGAGAAGGCCGGCGCGACGAGCGTCGCGTTCCCGGCGATCTCGACCGGGATCTACGGCTATCCCGCCGCAAAGGCCGGTGCGGTCGCCGTCCGCGAGATTGCCGCATGGCTCGACAGCCACGCCCTCCCGGAGACGATCATCCTGTCCGCCTTCTCCGCCGACACGGCGATGATCCTGCGGCGGGCGTTGAGCGACCTCGGCCGGCCGGACCTGACCGGCGAGTAGCCGCCCGTCCTTGCCGGCTCGACCGGCTCGACCGGCTACTCGGCCGGTGGGCCGTGACGATGGCTGGCGTGGGCCCGGGCAACCTCGCGGGCGAGGTCGTCGACGCCGACGCGCTTCTGCGTTCCGGCCTCGAGGTCCTTGAGCTGGACCTGGCCGCCGGCCAGCTCGTCGCCCACGATCACCGCGAAATGCGCCCGATCGCGGGCCGCGGCCTCGAGCTGCTTGCCGAGCTTGCGGGGCGTGAGCTCGGCCCGGGCGGCGAGCCCCGCCGCGCGGAGGATCGTCGCGACCCGCAACCGCTCGGGCGTCGCCCCCGGATCGGCACCCACGACGACGGCGACGGGCGACGCGGGATCCGGGACCGGCGCGGTTCCCTGTGCCTCGAGCTCGATCAGCACCCGATCCAGGCCGATCCCGAAGCCGATGCCCGGCGTCGGCTTGCCACCCAGGAGCTCGACCAGACCGTCGTAGCGGCCGCCGCCGCCGATCGCCGACTGCTGCCCGGTCGCGCCCGCGGGCACCACTTCGAATGTCGTCCGGGTGTAGTAGTCGAGGCCACGGACGAGCCGCGGCTCCAGGCGATAGGCGACCCGGAGCGCGTCGAGGTGCGAACGAACGGCGGCGAAGTGCTCCGCGCACGGCGGGCAGAGGCGGTCCGTGATCGTCGGTGCGGCCGCGTTCAGCTCGACCATCGCCGGCGCCTTCGAGTCGAGCAGCCGGAGCGGCGCTCGGTCCAGGCGCTCGCGCTCGAGCCGCGGCAACCGGTCGAAGTGGTCACGGTAGAACCGCGCCAGCTCGGCCACGTAGGCCGGGCGGCAGGCGGAATCCCCGATCGAGTTCAACAGGATGACCGGGTCGACGATTCCGGCGTCCAGGTAGAAGCGGTTGGCGAGCTCGATGATCTCGGCGTCGACCGCCGGGCCCGGGTCGCCGATCGCCTCGACGTCGAACTGCCAGAACTCCCGATAGCGGCCGGCCTGCGGCCGGTCGTAGCGGAACATCGGTCCGAGGAGCGTCAGCTTCACGGGCTGCGGCAGGGTCTGCATCCCGTGCTGGACGTACGCCCGGACGATGCCCGCGGTCGGCTCCGGCCGGAGGGCCCACGACTCCCCCTCTTCGGTCCGGCCAGCGAGCCGGAACAGCTCCTTCTCGACGATGTCGGTGACCTCGCCGACGCCTCGCTCGAAGACGGCGCTCTGCTCGAACAGCGGTGTCTCGATCGGACGGTAGCCATATCGCGCCGCAAGCCCGATCCCGATCGCCTCCAGCCGCAGCATCGCCGTCCGCTCGGCGGGCAGGACGTCGCGCGTCCCGCGCGGGGCTCGGAAGGTGGGCATCGCCGTGAGTCTAGCGACCGACGACAGCCGGCCGGCGGACGCAGCCGCGGCCGGCCCTGAGGATGCCTAGCTCAGGTCCCGCTGGACGTTGATCACGTCCTTCACGCCCTCGATCCGACCCATGACCCGGGCGAGCTGCGATACCGACGCGACCTGGAGCGTCGCCGTGACCACGGCGGTGTGGTCCGGGTTCACATGGACACCGGCGGCCACGATGTTGACCTTGTTCTCGGCGACGACCTGGGTGATGTCGTTGAGGAGCCCCGTCCGGTCGAACGCCTCGACACGGATCGCGATCGGGTAGGTCTGGGCCGGCTCGGCCTCCCACTCGACGTCGATCAGGCGGGGCACCTCGCGCTCGTTGAGCACGGTCGGACAGGATCGGAGATGGACGGTCACGCCCTTGCCCCGGGTGATGAAGCCGACGATCGGGTCGCCGGGGATCGGGTGGCAGCACTTGGCGAACCGGACGAGGAGGTCGCCGACGCCCTTGACTCGCACGCCGCCCGTCCGCACCGGGATCGTGGACGGCGCGACGGTCGGCAGCCCGACCTCCGTGTCGTCGAGGACGCCGAGCTTGCCGACGACCTGCTGGGCGCTGATCGCCCCGTAGCCGATCGCGGCGTAGAAGTCGTCGAGCGACTCCTGGTTGTACTGGCGGGCGACGTCCGCGATCCTGTCGCTGCCGACCGCCTGGATCGTCTTCCGGGCCAGCCGCCGCAGCTCCCGTTCGAGCGCCTCGCGGCCGTGGACGATGTTCTCGTCACGGTCCTTGCGCTTGAACCATTGACGGATCTTCTCCCGGGCATGGGACGTCCGGACGACGTTCAGCCAGTCCCGCGACGGACCGTGCTCACCCTTCGTCGTGACGATCTCGACGATGTCGCCGTTCTTCAGCCGATAGTCGAGCGGGACGAGGCGGTTGTTGACCTTCGCCCCGATCGTCCGGTGGCCGACGTCGGTGTGGATCCGGTAGGCGAAGTCGAGCGGCGTCGCGCCTGCGGGCAGGTCCTTGATGTCGCCCTTCGGGGTGAAGACGAAGACCTGGTCCTGGAAGATGTCGAGCTTGATCCCCTCGACGAACTCGGTCGCGTCCGAGTCGCTGACGTCGCGCTGCCACTCCATGAGCTGGCGGAGCCAGGCGAGCTTCGCGTCGTACTCGCGGTCGCTCTTGCTGCCTTCCTTGTACCGCCAGTGGGCGGCGATGCCGACCTCGCTGACCTGGTGCATCGCATGCGTCCGGATCTGGATCTCGAGCGGCTTGCCGTCGAGGGCAATCACGGCGGTGTGGAGCGACTGGTACAGGTTGTTCTTGGGGTTGGCGATGTAGTCGTCGAACTGACCGGGGATCGGCCGCCAGAGGGCGTGCACGATGCCGAGCGCGGCGTAGCAATCGGCCTTCTCGTCGACGAGGATCCGGATCGCGTAGACGTCGTAGATCTCGGCGAACTCGGCGGCCTTCCGCTGCATCTTCTTGTGGATGCTGTAGATGTGCTTCGGCCGACCCTGGAGGTCGGCGACGATCCCGGCGTCCTTGAGCCGCGGCTCCAGCTCGTCGATCGCTCGCGAGATGTAGTCCTCGCGGCCCTTCCGCCGCGTATCGAGGAGGCGGGCGAGCTCCCGGAACCGCTCCGGCTCGAGGCCCTTGAAGGCGAGGTCCTCGAGCTCCCACTTGATCTGCCAGATCCCCAGCCGCTCGGCGAGCGGCGCGTAGATCTCCTGGGTCTGGCGGGCGATGCGGACCTGCTTCTCCGACGGGAGCCCGTACAGCGTCCGCATGTTGTGGAGGCGGTCCGCGAGCTTGATCAGGACGACGCGGATGTCCTCCGCCATCGCCAGCAGCATCTTCCGGATGTTCTCCGCCTGCTGCTGCTCGTGACTGTGGGTGCTGAATTTCGACAGCTTCGTGACGCCATCGACGAGCCGCGCGACCTCGGATCCGAACTGCTCCTCGATGTCCTGCAGGGCGTACTCGGTGTCCTCCGGGACGTCGTGAAGGAGCGCCGCCGTCACGGCGACCGGGTCGATCCCGAGCTCCGCCGTGATCTGGGCCGACGCGATCGGGTGCGTCACGTAGGGCTCGCCGGTCGCCCGCTTCTGGCTTGCGTGGGCCTCGACGGCGAGGTCGAACGCCCGCTCGATCGGAGCGAGGTCCGCCTGCGGATAGTGCTCCCGGACGGTCTCGAGCAGATGGCGGCCGAGGGCGGGAATCTCGTCCGTCGCGCCGGCGGATCCGGATCTCGCGGCCGGGCTGCTCGTCGTCCGCCGGGGCCCCGTCGGCTTCGACCGGGTCTTGCCGGGCGATCGGGTCGTCTGGACCGCGCCGTTCGATGTCACCGTCGCGTGGGCGGCTCGGCCGGAGCCACCGGCCGCGCCCGCGACCGACCGTCGCGTCGCGCGCTGGGGCACGTTCGCGTCGTCCGGGCTGGTTGCAGGCTGCGTCATGAGCTGAAGGATAGCGCCGGCCGGTGCGCGTCCCCGCGAGGGCCGATCGGGCGAGGAGCCACCGGCGGAGACCGCCGCCGGGCGATTCCGAACGGGCGCTCAGCCTGGGCCGGATCCGCGCAGGAGCTCGGCGACGTCGAGCACGCCGATGATCCGCAGCTCCGTCGGATCGGCGCTCACCGATGTCAGGCGGAGCGGCAACGACGGATCGATCGTGACCAGTGGCACGGTTCCGAGCGCGGTCGACAGGGCGAGCTCATTCGGAGCCCGCACGGTCAGCGAGCCCTTGATCGTCGCGCCGGGCGCGATGAGCCACAGCTGGTCCGGGGCGAACAGCTCGATGTCGCCGAGCTGCGTCGAGAACGACCGGGCGACGGCCGCGGTGACCAGGGCGCGGACGGACGCTCGATCGACCTCGATCGTCGTGAAAGCCGCATCGGCTGGGCCGTCGAACGTGATCGTCGCGGTCGCGGTCGTCGACCGGCCGGCCGCACCTCCGCCGTCGTCGACCGCCACGCCGTCGAAGCGACCGTGGGCGGTGACGGCAGACCGGCTGAGCAGGTCGACGTCGTCGAGCTCGAGCCCGAGGCGCGACGCCGTCACCGAATGCCACGTCACGCCCTGGGCATCGAGCGTCAGGCGGTCTGCCTGGCCGAGCAGGAGCCGGACGGGTGGGTCGGCGTCGACGCTCAGCGTCTGGCTCTGGGCGGTGAACCCGCTCGCGCGCAACGAGCCGGCGACCATCGTCGCGGCGATGGCGGGGGCGAGAAGCCAGGCGCCGACTCCGAGCACGGCGGCGCCGACGAGGACGACGAACAGGCAGCCGCGCATCCGGTTGGGTCAGGCCGGGCGACGACCCGGCCGGACGCCTCCGAAGCCGAGCCGTTCCAGGGCCGCGAGGGCAGCGGTGCGCTCGTCATATGGGGCCGGACCATCGCGGCCGATGACCGACTGCTCGTGGCCCTTGCCGGCGAGCAGGACGATGTCGCCAGGTCGCGCCCGTTCGAACGCGGCGGCGATCGCTTCGGGTCGTTCGCGGATCAGGAACAGGTCGCGGTCCCGTCGCTTGCCGACCGCTTCCGCGCCGCGGGCGATCGCGTCCAGGATCACGTCCGGGTCCTCGTTCCGAGGATCCTCGTCCGTGACGACGACGAGCCGAGTGACGGCGCCGGCGATGCGACCCATCATCGGCCGCTTGTCGACATCCCGTTCGCCGGCGGAGCCGAACACGGTGATGAGCTCGCCGCCACGGGCGGCGGCCAGGGGCGCGAGGAGCCCGAGGACCTTCTCCAGCGATGCGGGCGTGTGGGCGTAGTCGATCACCACCCCGAACGGCTGGCCGGCGTCCAGCCGCTCCATCCGCCCGGGGACGCCTTCGACGCCGGCAAGTCCCGTCCGGACGCCCTCCGCGTCCAGGCCGAGGACCCGCCCGAGAGCGACGACGGCGAGCGCGTTGTGGACATTGAACCGGCCGGCCAGCCGCAGGGCGACGGCGCCATCGACGCCGTCCCCGGCAACCTCGAACCGCAGACCCGTCGAATCCTCCTCGACATGCTTCGCCCGGACGTCCGCGGCCGGATCCGTTCCGTACGTCACGACCTGCGCGCCGGCCTCCTGGGCGACGCCGACGAACGCGCCGGCGTTCGGATCATCGGCGTTCACGACGGCGGCCTTCGGCCAGGAGCGGCCGGCGACGTCCTTCGACGGGTTCGCCGGGCCGACGGCGAGCCGCTCGAAGAGCGACAGCTTCGCGTCGCGGTACGCCTCCCACGAGCCGTGGTACTCGAGGTGCTCGTGCGTCAGGTTCGTGAGGATGGCCACGTCGTAGGCGATCCCGAGGACGCGATCCGCGGCGAGGCCGTGCGACGTGGTCTCGACGACGGCCGCGACATTGGCCGCTTCGGCCATCGCCCGCAGCGCCCGCTGGAGGAGCGGCGCGCCAGGGGTCGTCGTGTGCTCCGGGTTCGCCTCGCGAACGAGGCCGATCTGCGTGGCGACCGTTCCGATCAACCCGGTCGACAGGCCCGCCGACTCCAGGGCGGCCGTCGCCAGGAACGACGTCGTCGTCTTGCCGTCCGTGCCGGTGATGCCGACGACGCCCAGCCGCCGTGACGGATCGCCGTACCACCACGCCGCGGCCTCGCCGAGCGCGGCGGACGCCCGGTCGACCACGAGCTGCGGGATGCTCACGTCCGGGATGGCCCGCTCGACGATCGCTGCCGCGGCCCCCGCCCGTTCGACCACCGGGACGTACTCGTGGCCATCGACATGCAAGCCCGGGACCGCGACGAAGAGATCGCCCGGATGGATCGCCCGAGAGTCGTCGGTGATGCCGCGGACCATCGTGGTCCCGAGCGCAGCGGGCCCGATCGCGCGGCCGTCGTCGCGCGCGCCGCGGAGACGGCCGCCAGCCGTCAACCGGGCGATCAGCTCGCCGAGCTGACGAGCATCGGTCGGCTCCGCCGACGCGAGAAGGTCCGCGATCGAGGCGGTCATCGCCATCGCCTCACGAGCGGCCGATGAGCCGGGCGACTCGGGCCGCGACCCGGCCGACGCGATACGCCCGCGGATCGACGACACGCTCCTGGGCGCCGCTCAGCTCGAGCCATTCGGCCCCGAACGAGCGCTTGTGCTGATACAGGCCCCACATCGGGTCGCCCTCGCGCGGCTCACGTCGAGCCCCTGCGACGTCCACTCCACCAAGGTCCATCTCTCCACGGCGCTCGCGGATCGCCAGCTGGATCGCTCGCCAGCGGAGCAGGTGGAGCGCCCCGGGATGCTCGCGACGCGCCATCTCATGGTCGCCCGAGTGGACGGTCGTGAGTCGCTCGCCGTGGCGGTACAGGACGAGGCCCGCGAGCACGTCGCCGCCCGAGCTGCGCGCTTCGAGCAGCACGAGGTGGCCGGCTCGGAGCGCGGCTCGCCACCAGTCGAGGAACGCCGCTCGCGGTCCGAACGAGAAGTGGCGGCGCTCGCCGGTCTCGAGGAGCAGGTCGTAGAACCGGTCGAGCGCCACCTCGGTCGGCTCGCTCGGCGCGATGAAGCCCTCCCCCACCCCGGACGGCGGGACCCGACCGTCGTGGCGAACGACGTTCGTTGCCTCGTCCTCCGCCTTGCGGATCCGCTGCCGTGTGGATTTCGAGACCCCGGCGAGGACGTCCTCCTCGGACCGTCCCGCGAGCGACAGGGCGAGGCGATGCCGTGAGGGCTGGAGCTCCTCGATCGGGTGGAAGCCGATGGATCGCAGACGTGCCGGATAGGCGCTCGCCGCCGGGACCTCGGCATCCGACGCGATGACTGCGACGCCCAGGCCCGCGAGATGGTCGGTCAGCGTCGCGAGCCGATCCGCTGTCCGCTCGGCAGGCTCCGCACCCGGGATCGGACCGCGCGGCAGGTAGGCGCTCCAGCCTCCGACGAGCGGCCATGGCCGGCGCAGGGCGAGGACGGCGAAGCCGTCGTCGAACACGAGATGGTCCGGGATCCAGCCGGTCGCTGCCCGATGAGCGGCCCAGGCCCGCGACTGGAGGACATGGCCACCGGGCGTGTCGACCGTTCGCTCGTCCCAGTCCGCCAGCTCCGCGGGCGTCGCGGTCCGGATCGACGTCAAGCGGCGTCGCCCCCGGTGAAGGCGCTGGCGCTCCCGCCACCACGAAGCCCGGCCCGCCGCCGGGCCCACCACACGCGCGCTCCCTGTCCCCGCTCGTAGGCCTGTCGACCGAGTGGGTCGAGCACGAGGTCCCATGCACCGATGTACCGGATCTCACGGCCACCAAAGCCGGTCTTGAAATGGGCGATCCCGCCGGTGGCGAGACCCCAGAGGTCGTAGACGCTGGCGCCCAGCTCGCGCGAGGACCGGATCGCCTCCCATTTCAGGAGGTAGTTCGCCCGCGATTCGCCGCCGGCCTCGGTCATCCCGCCGTATGGCTCCACGACGCGATCGCCGGCGCGGACCAGGAAGAGCGTCGCGAGGGGTTGCCCCGAGGGCTCGCGGGCGAACAGAAGGCGGGCATTGCCGGTCGGCGCGAACGCATTCCAGACGTCGCGGTATGCCGCTTCCGTCCGGATCAGGAATCCGGCCCGGTCGGCGGTCTCGCGATAGATCCGATAGAACTCCGGCAGCGCGGAGCCGTCGGCATCGGACACCGTGATCCCGGCGTGGCGGGCCTTGTTCACGTACTGCCGCCACTTCTTCCGGAGATCGCCCCAGAGCGCCTCCTCGTCAGCGGTGAGGTCGATGATCCGCGACGCGTTGGGCTGGATCGGCGTCGCCGGGCGCCAGCCGGCCGCTCGGAGGGCCTGACGAACGGCACCGCCGGCATCGACGCCGACGTCGCGCTCGATCTCCGGGTCGATGCGGAGGTGCGACACGCGGCGATGAGAAGCCGACAAGACGGACCGGGCGAGATCCGTGAAGACCGCCACGGCCTCCGTCGTCCAGCGCGGCGTGAGCGGACCCCGTGGCGCATAGGCGAACGACCACGGCAGCGGCCGAGGTCGACGAATCAGGATCTGGGCACCCACGGCGTCGGTGCCGTCGCCGGGCGGCGTCCGGATGCGCTCGGATTCCCAGCCGTTCACGGCCTTCACGGCCGCCCAGCCGCTCAGCTGCAGATACGAGGCGGGATTGGCGGCGGAGACGAACGCGTCCCAGCCCCGGGCGACGTCGATCCCGGCAGTTGGCTGAGTCGGAGCGTTGGTCGACCGCTCGAGCGCGGTCGTCATGCCCCGCGGGGGCGGCGGACGAGGTCGAGCATGAGGGCGATGATCGCGGGCAGCTCGGCGATCCGCAAGGCGGCTGCGGTGGCTGCGGATGTCAGGAGCCAGACAACGCTGACGACCACGATGCGGAGGACCAGCCCCGCGCGGCCGGGATCCGCGCCGACGACGAGGGCGAGACCGCCGCTGACTCCCGCCGCTGCGAGGCCCCCCGCGAGGGCCACGATCAGGGACCGGGCGGCGAGGCTGACGATCGGCCGGATCGCGAGCTCCGGCAGCGACCGTTTCAGCAGCACGAAGAGGACGAGTGCCTCGAGCCACGCCGCGACGGCGATCGCGAGGCCGAGGGCGGGCAGCCCGAGTGGCCCGACGAGGACGGCGGCGAGGGACGAGTTCACGACCACGGCGAGCACTGCCGCCGCCACCGGCGTCCGCGTGTCCTGTCGGGCGTAGAACGCTCTGGCCAGGACGGCGATCAGCGCATGGGCGGTCAAGCCGACGAGAAAGGCGCCGAGTGTCGCGCCGGTGTCCCGGATCGCGGTCTCGTCGAAGCGGCCGAAGCCGAAGAGCACTCGGGCGATGTCCGTCCGCAGGACGAACGCGACCGCGGTGATCGGGATCATCACGAAGACGATCAGCCGGACCGCCCGGCTCACGAGCGCGGCGAACTCGTCGAGGCGTCCGACGGCGGCCTCTCGCGACAGCGACGGCAGGACGACGATGCCCAACGGCACCCCGATGACCCCGATCGGGATCTGGAGGAGCGTGAACGCGACGTAGAACACGCTGACGGCGCCCGTGCCGATCGTCGAGGCGATCGAGTTGAGGACGACGAACGTGATCTGTCCGGCGCCCAGGCCGAGCGCCCGCGGCGCCATCAGCTTCAGTGCGTGGCGTGCCTCGAGATCGCCGAGCTCGATCGCGGGGTCGTAGCGGAAGCCCTCTCCTCGAAGCGGCCCCACCTGGACCAGGAGGTGACCGAGGGAGCCCGCGACGACCCCGATCGCGAGCCCCGTCACGCCGAAGCTCGCGGTGAGGACGACCGCGGCGCCGATGATGGCGAGGTTGTAGACGATCGGCGCGATCGCCGACGCCGCGAAGCGACCCCGCGCGTTCAGCGCACTGGAAGCGAGCGACCCGAGCGACAGGAAGATGGGGCTCAGGATCATGATCCGGGTCAGGTCGATCGTCTTCGCCCAGCGGGCGTCGTCCCAGCCCGGCGCGATCACGTTCGGGACGAGCCACGGCGCCGCGACGAATACGATCAGGCCGAGGACGAGGAGACCCGCGACCATCAGGTTCGCGATGGTCGAGACGACCCGCCACGTCCGAGCTTCCTCGCCCTGGGCGAACAGGGCGGACACGACCGGGATGACCGCCGACGAGAGGGCGCCGGCGGCCACGAGCTGGAACATCAGGTCCGGCAGCCGGAACGCCGCGATGAAGGCGTCGAGATCCGGCCCCGCCGGGAACGTGTTGCCGATGATCACGACCCGGAGCCAGCCGAGGACCCGCGAGACGAGGAAGGCGCCCGAGACGATCAGGCCGGCCCGGACGAGGGCCCGCGACGAGGTCACCTCGGAGGCCGTCACCGGCGGCCGGCGGTGGTCGTACCCGGCAACGCGGCATTCGTGGCGGTGTCCCGGCGCGCCCGCGGGTGCGCGCCCTGGTACGCCGCTCGAAGGCGTGCCGGCGAGACGTGGGTGTAGATCTGCGTGGTCGCGAGGCTCTCGTGGCCCAGCAGCTCCTGCACGACCCGAAGGTCCGCCCCGCCTTCGAGGAGGTGCGTCGCGAAGGAGTGCCGGAGCGTGTGCGGCGAGACGCCGAGAGGCAGCCCGGCCCGCTGTCGGAGGAGGTCCAGGCGGAAGCGGAGACCGCGCACGCCGAGCGGCGCCCCGTGGTGGTTCAGGAACACCGACGTCGGCTCCGGGAACGCGGCCATCGCCTCCGGACGACGAGCGGCGAGGATCGGCCGGCCGTCCTCGAGATACGCGGCGAGCGCCTCGCGCGCCGGTCGGCCCAGCAGGCCCACACGCTCCTTTCGGCCCTTGCCGAGGACGCGGATCTCACCGCGTCCGAGATCCAGCGCAGCCAGATCCGCGGCCGCGAGCTCGCTGATCCGGAGGCCCGCGGCGTATGCCGTCTCGACGATCGCCCGATCGCGGGCGGCGATCGCGGCGGCGAGGCCGTTCCGGTCGCCGCGGTCAATCCCGTGGTCTCCGGCGAGACCGCCGTCCACCGCAGCAAGGAGCCGCTCGACCTCCTCGACCTCGAGGACCCGCGGCAGTCGGCGGGGCAGCCGCGGCGTCGCGATCGCTCCCCATGGATCGCCGGGCGCGTGACCCTCGCGCGCCGCGAAGCGGTGGAACGACCGGATCGCGGCAAGGCGCTGGGCCGTCGACGACCGGGCCCGGCCCATGCCCAGGACCGCCAGGTACGAACGCAGATCGGCTCGGCCGGGGCTCCGCCAGTCCACGCCGCGGCCGGCGAGCCAGTCGAGATAAGACCGGAGTGTCGCCGCGTACGACCGCTGCGTATGTGGCGACGTGTCCCGCGCGGCGAGCGAGGCGAGGAACGCCGACAGTGCCTCCTCGCCGTCCGCCGCGGTCACGCGGTGATCCGGCGCCGGTTCGTCCGCCGTGCTGGGTCCGGCCTCACGCGTCCGGCGCCGCCCCCGTCCGCGGAGCGGCTCGGCGCGAGCCACGCGATGTCCCCGTTCGGCCGCCGCCCGACCGCCCGGAGCGGCCGGCTCCATTGCCGGATGACCGTCCCCGCCTGCCGGCGGCCCGCGCCGGTCGCTCCAAGGCGGCCGGGTTCGGCGGCCCGCCCGCCAGGCGCATGCCGATGACCTCGGCCCCCTCCGGCAATGGCACGTCCGCGCCGCAGCGCAGACAGATGCCGCTCTCGGCACGCCGCGCGACCGGACCGTCGTCCGCGTCGTGGATCGCCCCGACCGGCTCGAAGTTCGTCGTGTAGTCGCAGCGCGGGTAGTTGGAGCATCCCCAGAAGACGTTGCCCGTCCGCCGTGCGCGACGCGGGACGAGGTGGCCGTCGCCGTTCTTCGGGCACGTCACCTCGAACGGCAGCGGCTCCGGCGGCGCCGGTCCTTCCTTCTTGATGTAGGTGCAGTCCGGGTAGCGGGAGCAGCCGACGAACGGACCGAACCGTCCGCGTTTCCCGACGAGCGTGCCCTCGCCACATTGCGGGCAGACCTCGCCCTCGCCGGCCTGGGGCGGTTCCTCCTCGCCGGGTAGCGGCCGGGACTCCTTGTGCTCCGGATAGAGCGAGCAGGCGAGGAACCGCCCGTTCCTGCCGAGCCGGATGACCATCGGATGGCCTTCCGAGCACACCTCGTCCGTCGGCTCCGTCGTGAAGTCCCGCCGCCTGGTCGTCTTCCGGACCTCGTCCACGCGATCCCGGAGGGGCGGGTAGAACGCCTGCAGCATCGGGACCCAGAGCCGCTCGCCCCGGGCGACCTCGTCGAGCTCCTCCTCCATCCGGGCCGTGAACGCCGGGTCGACATAATCGCCGAAGTACTCGACGAGGAAGTCCGTCACGATCTCGCCGACGAGCTCCGGCCGAAGCCGGCGTTCCTCGACGCGGACGTACCCACGATCCAGGATCGTCGAGATCGTCGCGGCATAGGTCGACGGCCGGCCGATCCCGTTCTCCTCGAGCGCCTTGATCAGGGTCGCTTCCGTGTAGCGCGGCGGAGGCTCCGTGAAGTGCTGGTTCGGCGTGACCTCGCGAACGGTCGTCACGTCGCCCTCCGCCAGCCTGGGGAGCTGGCGCTCCGCCTCGTCCTCCGCCCCGTCGTCCCGGCCCTCCGTGTAGACCGCGGCAAACCCGTCGAACAGCGTCCGTGTCGCGCTCGCCCGCAGCTCGTACGGGCCGTCGGCAAGGTCGACCGTGGTCGTCTCCAGCTCCTTGGCGGCCATCTGGGAGGCGAGAGCCCGTTGCCAGATCAGGCGATACAGGCGGAGCTCGTCACGCTCCAGCGTGGCTTCCAGCGAGTCCGGATCGCGACGGAACGAGGTGGGCCGGATCGACTCGTGCGCTTCCTGGGCGCCCTTCACCTTGGTCTTGTAGACGCGACCCTTCGGCATCGTGTACGGGTCGCCGAACCGGCCCCGGATCACCTCTCGGGCCTCGCCCATCGCGACCCCGGCGATCGCCGTCGAGTCCGTCCGCATGTAGGTGATCACGCCCACGTGGCCGTCCGGCGTGTCGATGCCCTCGTACAGCCGCTGGGCGACGCTCATCGTCCGCTTGGGGCTGAAACCGAGCTTCCGGCTCGCTTCCTGCTGGAGCGTCGACGTCGTGAACGGCGGCGCCGGGCTGCGGGTCTGCTTCCGCGTTCCGATTCTGCTGACACGCGGTCGCAGGTCGCGGATCGCCGTCGCATGATGATCCGCCGACTCGCCGTCGCCGATGTCGATCGGTGCACCGTCGATCCGCACGACCTCCGCCGCGAAGGTGTCACCGGCCGCCGTCGCCAGCAGCGCTTCGATCGTCCAGTACTCCCGGGCGACGAAGGCGTTGATCTCGCGCTCGCGCTCGACGACCAGGCGCACCGCCACGGATTGGACGCGTCCTGCCGAGAGACCGGAGCGAACCTTCCGACTGAGCAATGGGCTGAGGGTGTAGCCAACGAGCCGATCGACGATCCGCCGCGTCTGCTGAGCGTCGACGAGATTCGTGTCGATGTCGCGGGGATGGGCGAAGGCGTCGCGGATCGCACCTTCCGTGATCTCGCTGAACGTGACCCTGCGGGCCTTGTCCGGGGGAACGTTCGCGGCCTCCGCGACATGCCAGGCGATCGCCTCGCCCTCGCGGTCGAGGTCCGTCGCGAGGAAGACGGTGTCCGCGGAGCGGGCGGCCTTGCTGATCTCGGCGACCTGCTTGCGGCGATCGTCCGAGACCACGTATTCCGGCGTGAAATCCCGGTCGACGTCGACGCCGAACTTGCCCTTGCCGGGGTTTTCCGGGAGGTCCCGGACATGGCCGTAGGAGGCGAGGACCCGGAAGTCCGGTCCGAGGTAGCGTTCGATCGTCCGGGCCTTCGCAGGGCTCTCCACGATCACGAGGTTCTTCGACACGGCCGGGACTGTAGCACAGGGTCCTGCACGCCCAATTCACGGCGAATCCCGCGTGAATTTCGCTTCGCAGAGGTGTCCCGAGACGGTCGACGGAGGACGGGACGAGGGTCCGATCGCGCGGTCCGGCGGCCGAGATCCTCGCCCCGAGCCCGACCGTTACATCGACTTCCCGACGTTGCTCAGGATCATGCTGATCTGGGTGCCGAGGAACACGAGGGCGACGATCGCGACGATCGCGATGAGAGCCAGGATGAGGGCGTATTCGGCGAGACCTTGGCCGTCATCGGCCGGATCGTCGAGGGCGATGCGGACGGCGTCCGCAAAACGAAGCAGCACCGATGGTCTCCCATGGATCGGCCGCCGGCCATCGGCGGCTCCCCCGATCCTCGGGCGACCTCGTCCCGCCGACGATCGACAGGCTCCCCGGCGCCGGTGTCGGTGAGAACCCGGAACCCTCTCAGGCCGCCTCGTCCGGCCAGTCGAAGGAGACGGACGTGCCGACGAGCGGTCCCGGTTCGACTGTGACCCGTCCGCCGACGTCGGCACCGCGTCGGATCGCGTCCGGGATGCCTCGTCCTCGATCGGGGCCGGGTCCGTCCGACTGAAAGCCCCGGCCGTCGTCCGCGATCGCCAGTCGGACGCGAGCCTGGTCGATCGAAACCCGGACGGCGATCCTCGTGGCGGCCGAGTGCCGGACGGCGTTGTCGAGCGCGATCTGGGCGATTCTCCACGCCGCCCGCTCGATCTCGTGTGGTGGTCGACCCTCGGATCGGTCGACGTCGATCTCGATCGGTGGGCCGCCCTCGGTCTCCAGCCGTTCGGCAAGGTCTTCGAGCGCAGGGACGAGCCCGAACGTCTCGAGCACGATCGGCCAGCGGTCGGTCATCAGCCGCTCGAGCTCCAGGTCGGCAGCACGGAGGTGCCGGAGGACGACGACGGGATCCGCGCCAGCCTCGGCCTCCGCGATCGCGCGACGGAGGCTCGGCACGACGGCCGCGTGAAGATCGCCGGCGATCTGGCGTCGCTCGGCAGCAGCCGTCGCTTGGACCGCGGCTCCCCGACCCGGCATGAGCTCATCGAGGGTTGCCAGGCCCAGCGCCCATGCCCCGGCCGCGCCGCCACGCGGAGTACCCGGCGGCCGACGTTCGAAGGCGCGCTGGGAAGCCCATCGGATCTCGGCCAGGACGCCGATCGCCGTCGCGAGGGCCACGAACGGGACGTACCAGGCGACGGGTGCAGACGCAACGTCGATCCAGGTCAGCGACGGATCGTCCCGCTGCCCGGCCGCGACCGCGACCCAGGTCACGACGATGGCGATCGACAGCCAGCCGAACATCGCCCAGGCGACGATCGACGCGATCCGGCCCGGAGGACGTTCCGGGCGGGTGGCGAACCAGGTCGCGACGAGCAGCGTCAGGCTGGCGCCGACGCCCGCGGGACCGGCGATCGCGAGCCATGGGCCGAATGTCAGAACACCGGGATCCGCGGCCCGCGACAGGGCGATGCCGGGCGCCGCGAAGCCGAACGCCGCCGCGATCGTCGCAAGCCAGGCGATCGCGGGCGCGGTCCGGCGAGTGAGACCAACGACGCAGAGGGCGGCAACGCCGAGCAGGACGGGCACCGGGTCGCCGACGATCCGGCCGGTCCACGCGACCGCGACGATGCCGAGAGAGGCGGCGGCGAGCGCCGCCCGGAGCAGCCGCGACTCGGAGGCGGCCGTCGCCCGGGCCGCCGTCGTCACGGATCGGTGCCGAGCCAGCCCTCCCGAACGGCCAGCATCGCGAGCTCGGTGCGGCTCACCAGGCCGTACCGCCCGAACAGCCGACGGAGGTGGCTCTCCACCGTCTTGATGCTGATCCCGAGGCCCGCGGCGATCTCGTCGTTCGTGGCGCCGCAAGCGACGAGCCGGATGGCACCGAGCTCCCGCGCGCTGGGGCGGCGTGGCGCCTCACGCAACGCACTGAGCGTGCTCGCCGGGAACGACGTTCCGCCCCGAGCGACGGTCAGGATCGTCTCCACGATCGTTTCGACGGGGCTCGACTTCGCCAGGTAGCCCGCCGCACCGCCTTCGAATGCCGCTCGGAGGAAGCTCGGTTGGTCCAGCCCGCTCAGCACGAGGACTCGCGGGGTGTGGGGTCCGCCGCCGTCGGTGATCGACGCCAGCAGCTCGAGCCCAGCCGGAGCACCGTCGATCCAGAGGTCGCAGACGATCACGTCCGGCCCGGCGAGGGCCACGAGCTCGGTGGTCTCGGCGATCGTCGTTGCGGCGCCGACCAGCTCGATCTCCGCATTCGAGCGGTCGCGGATCGCTGCGCCGATCGCGGATGCGATCGCGGGATGGTCGTCGATCACCACGAGGCGGATCACGCCGGAAATCTAGCGCGCGCCCATCGACACGGGAACTCGATGAAAACCCGCAGTGGCCGCACCGATCGGAAGGCCGAGCCGGGAGCCGTCGTCAGACCTCGCGGATCCTCCGAAG
>JBPYEM010000329.1:0-5822 GCA_051985205.1 Candidatus Limnocylindrales bacterium
GCAGTTCACGATCGTCCTGCTCGTGCTCTTCGTCTGCTTCTCGCTGGCGTCGTTCATCTTCGCGCCGCCCGCCGGCGCCTGACGCCCGTCACCCCCCTCGCCGGACCGGCCCGGAACGGGCGATCAGCGGCCCGCACGCCTGAGGGATGAACCGAATCGACCGGCTCGTGGTTGCGGGCCTCGTCCTCGTCGTCGCGATCGCCGCCATCGCCATCGCCGGTCCGGCGATCAGCCCGCCGACGACGACCACCGCCTCGCCGAGCCCGGCGGCCGGCAGCCCGGCGCCGGACCCGACGTACGTCGAGGGTGTCCTCGGGCGACCCGTGTCCGCCAACCCGCTCGCGGCGGCGACGGAAGCGGACCGTGACCTGGTCGCGCTCGTGTTCCAGGGGTTGGTCACCCTCGACCCGTCCGGGGCGCCCCGGCCGGCGCTCGCCCAGTCATGGACCTCATCGGCCGACGGGCGGACGTGGACGTTCCACCTGAACCCCGGCGCCCACTGGCAGGACGGCGAGCCGGTCACCGCCGACGACATCGTCTTCACCGTGGCGACGATCCAGGACAAGGACTACCACGGCCCCGGGGCCGGCTCGTGGACCGGGATCGCCGCGACGGCGGTCGATCCGGCGACCGTCAAGTTCGTCCTGGACCAGCCCTTCGGCGGGTTCCTGGACCTGGCGACGCAACCGATCGCGCCGCAGCATCTCCTTGGCGATGTGACGGCGGCGGCCATGCCGGACGACCCGTTCGGTGCCGAGCCGGTCGGCTCCGGGACGTTCGCCGTGGTGACCCTCGACCACGACCACGCGATCCTCGAGCCGGCGTCGTCGATCGACCACCCGGGTCCGGGCCCCGAGGGATCGGCCGGCGGGTCCGTCGACTCCCTCTCGACGCCCACCCCGACGCCACGCTCCGGCGGCGTCGAGCCGTCGATCGGCCGGATCGAGCTGCGGTTCTTCGACGACCCGACGGCCCTCGCCGCCGCCTTCCGCGGCGGCTCGCTCGACGCCGCATCCGGTCTCGACCCCGCCGCCGCGTCGCAACTGACCGACGTTCCCGGAAGCCGCCTCCTCCGCGAGCCGTCGACGACGCTGACGGCCGTCGCCCTCAACCTTCGGCCGTCGCATCCGGAGCTCGCCGACCCGTCGACGCGGGTGGGCCTGCTCGAGACGATCGACCGGGCGCGGATCCTCACCGTCGCCTACGGCGGTTCGGCGGAGCTCGCGGATGGCCTCATCCCGCCGTCATCCTGGGCGTTCGACAAGGCCTCCACGACCCGGGTTGCCCACGACCTCAGTGCGGCGACGAAGGCGCTCGCCGAGGCGGGCTGGAAGAAGGCGAAGGACGGCTGGCACCTCGCCGGCGCGAAGGATCCGGAGACGCTCGAGCTGCTGGCTCCCGATCGTGGCGCGAACCCGGTCCTCGCCGCCGTCGGCGCCCAGGTGGCCGCCGACTGGCGGACGCTCGGCTTCGGCGTGAGCCTCGTCTCGATCGACCCCGCGGAGCTGGCCGCGGACCGGCTCCGGAACGGGACGTTCAGCGCAGCGATCGTCGGGATCTCGGTCGGTCACGATCCGGACCTCTATCCGCTGCTGGCATCGACCCAGACCCAGAGCGGCGGAGCGAACGTGTTCGGACTGCAGGATCCGACGCTCGACGACCTCCTCGAGGCGGCCCGTGCGCCCGGCAGCGAGGCCGATCGGAAGGCGGCGTTCGCCGCTGTCGAGAAGCGGCTGTCGGCGACCTCGTACGTCCTCCCGATCGCCTGGCCGGACACCGTCGTCGTGCTCGGAAAGCGGGTCCAGGGACCGATCGAACGGCCGGTTTCGGACGGGTCGGAGCGATTTTGGGATGTGCTAGACTGGCGCCTCGCTGGCGACCGGTGAGCCTTCCGGCGACCCGGCGACAGGTCGACGCCGAGGTGGCGAAACTGGCAGACGCGCTAGCTTCAGGAGCTAGTGCCCGCAAGGGCGTATGGGTTCAAATCCCTTCCTCGGTACCACCTCACCCCTCCCGACCTGTCGGCCCGACGGCGCACCTGCCCAGGTGGCGGAATTGGTATACGCGTACGTTTGAGGGGCGTATGAGGCAACTCATCCGGGTTCAAGTCCCGGCCTGGGCACCACACCCTCCGGTCGATGGCATCGGAGCGCTCCGCCTCCGCGCTCAGTGAGCTCGTAGAGCCGCCGCCCACGGACGATGCCGCTACTCTGGCTCGCGGGCGGTTAGCTCAGTTGGTCAGAGCGTCTCGTTTACACCGAGAAGGCCACTGGTTCGAGTCCAGTACCGCCCACCAGCTTCGCCTCGCAAAGCCGCGTCCGGCGACGAGGCGACCCCTCATCTGAGGACGCGATCCGTCGCCCGTCGGCCGAAGGAGACACGACGGTCCGGCCGGTCCTCCACCGGCCGTGGCGGCAGCTCGTGCAGCGCCGCTCGCTCCACCCAGCGCGGCACCGGGTCCATCGCGATGCCCTGAAGGCGAACCGCGAAGTACCAGCAGTCGACGCACCACCACGACCGCGGCTCGTCGGCCGCGTCGCGACGTTGATAGAGGCGAACGTTCTCGAGTGCGCCGCAGTTCGCGCACGAAGGCATCAGGTCGCTCCCGGTCCAACTTGCGCGCTCGGACCCCGGTGCGGATCGGCACCATAGGAACGGCGACGGGACGCTGTCAAGTCCGGCCGGGTGGCGTTGCCGGGCTTGGCGACTCGCCGGGCGTGCCGCACGAGCGTCACGCGACTGTAATGCTCGGGTGCTCGCCCGCGGTACACCGGACGCCCGTTCCCGGGCAACCATCGGTTGGATGTACCGGAGGGATGCCCGGCCGATGACGTTCAAGGGTGCGTGGCCGTATGGCAAGGCGGGCCTCGGTCGGCCCGGCGTCGAACCGCACCTGCTGACGAATCCAGCGGACGACCAGCAGTTCCATTCCGACGCCGTCGCGGCGGTCCACCCGTTCATCACGCCCGCGACGCTGGCTGCCGCTCTGCGATCCAGGTACCCGCGCATCGCCGTTCATGTTCGTGAGCTCGTCCACGAGCCGTTCGTGGTCTGGTACGTCTATCGTGACGGGCGGTGGCTGCGCCACGACGCTGGAGGGCCGGTCGGTGAAGGAACGGGACCGCGACGAGGAGGACCTGAGGGCCACCTCTGATTCGGTCGTCGCCACCTCGAATCGGATCGCGGCACTGGAGCGCGAGAAGGCACGGCTCGAACCGACCGATCCGCGCGTGAAGGAGCTGTCGGCCGAGATCGAGCGCCTGGCCGGGGCCCTCAAGCTCGAGACGAAGATCGAGAGCTCGATCGCCGACGACCTGGCCGGCGACGGAGACGACCGGATCCACTGAGGACCGGCTCCTCCCGCCGGAGCGACACGCGGCCGACGGCCGGGAGACAGCGCCGACGCGGCTGCTAGACTCGCGTCGAGGGGCCGAGTCGGCCCTGACCTCCGGAGGGGCAACCGCGTGAGCCTGCCGCTGATCATCCTGATCGTGATCGTCGTGATCGTGGTCGGGTTCCTGATCCTGACCTACAACGGTCTGGTCCAGAAGCGACTCCGTGTCGACGAGGCGTTCGCCCAGATCGACGTTCAGCTGAAGCGTCGCCATGACCTGATCCCGAACCTCGTGAACGCGGTCAAGGGCTACATGGGCTTCGAGCAGAAGGTCCTGACCGACGTCACGAACGCCCGAGCAGCGGCGGTTGCCGCGGGGGCCCAGGGCACGGCCGCCCAGTCCCAGGCGGAGAACGCCCTGACGGGGACGCTCCGTTCGCTGTTCGCGGTCGTCGAGAACTATCCCGAGCTCAAGGCGAACCAGAACGTGCTGGACCTCCAGGAGCAGCTCCAGACGACCGAGAACCAGATCGCCTTCAGCCGCCAGCACTACAACGCGACCGTCAACGACTACAACACCGCGATCCAGGTCTTCCCGGCGGCGCTGATCGCGGGACCGTTCGGCTTCACCCGGCGCGAGTTCTTCGCAGCCGAGCCGGAGGCGCAGGCCGTCCCGACCGTCGACCTGAACCTCTCGTCCTAGCAGCCGGACGAGCCGAGCGCCGGTCGCGAACCGGCCGCGCCCGCCCGTCCAACCCACCCGCGACCGACCATGGCCACCTTCTACGACCAGATCTCGGCGAATCGGCGGAACTCCGTGCTCCTCGCGCTGGTCGTCGTCGTCCTGTTCGGCGCCCTCGGCTTCGCGATCGGCTACGGCATCACGGGTTCCGCCTCCGGGGCCCTCGCCGCGATGGGGATCGCCCTGATCATCGGCGGGGTCGCATCGGCCGGCTCGTACTTCGGAGGCGACTCGCTGGTCCTCGCCGTGTCCGGGGCGAAGGAGGTCAGCGCGACCGACGCGCCGCAGCTCCATAACGTCATCCAGGAGATGGCGATCGCGGCCAACGTCCCGATGCCGAAGGTCTACGTGATCGACGACACCGCGCCGAACGCGTTCGCGACGGGCCGGGACCCGCAGCATGCCTCGGTCGCGATCACCTCCGGCCTGCTGCAGAAGCTCGATCGCGAGGAGCTGCAGGGCGTGATGGGCCACGAGCTGTCGCACGTCCGAAACTTCGACATCCGGTTCGCGCTGCTCGTCGGCGTCCTTGTGGGGTCGATCGCGCTCCTCGCGGACTTCTTCCTCCGCTTCACGTTCTGGGGCGGCGGCCGGCGGTCGAACAATGATCGCGAAGGCGGCAACGGCCTTCAGGCGGTCTTCTTCGTGATCGCGATCGTCCTGTCGATCCTCGCCCCGATCGCGGCCCGCCTTGTCCAGCTCGCGGTCAATCGCCAGCGCGAGTACCTCGCAGACGCGTCGTCCGTCGAGCTGACGCGCAACCCCTACGGCATCGAGCGGGCCCTCGCCAAGATCTCCGAGGACCAGGAGGTCCTCGAGGTTGCCAACCGCGCGACTCAGCACATGTACTTCACGAACCCGATCAAGAAGTTCGAAGAACGAGCGAGCGGCCTCTTCTCGACCCACCCGCCCACGCTCGACCGGATCAACCGGCTCCGCCAGCTGACCGGCGACGCTCCGCTGCAGGGTCGTGAGGCGGACGAGCTGGCCGGCCTGGACTGAGCCGGTGGGGGAGGGGCGCCCGAAGCGGCCGGTCGCGGGCGGAAGTCCCTTCGAACCGATCTTCTTTGAATCCGCCGAGGAGCTCCGCGCCTGGCTCGCAGCCAACCACGCGAGGGCACCCGAGCTGTTCGTCGGCGGTTGGCGGAAGGACTCCGGGCGGACCGGGCTGAGCTGGGAGGCGATCGTCGACGAGGCGCTCTGCGTCGGCTGGATCGACTCGATCCGGAGGAGCGTCCCGGGCGGCGCCTGGTCGCAGCGGCTGACGCCGCGCCGGCCGGGCAGCAACTGGAGCGCGGTGAATGTCGCGAACGTCGAGCGGCTCCGGGCGGAGGGTCGGATGCAACCGGCCGGTCTCGCCGCATTCGACGCGCGACGCGCGGAACGGACCGGCGTCTACTCCTATGAGCAGCGACACGACGCGCGGCTGACGGACGACGAAGAAGCCCGGTTCCGGGCGGCCGAACGCGCGTGGGCCTGGTTCGCGAACCGACCGCCTTCCTATCGGACCGCGGCGATCTGGTGGGTGGTGAGCGCGAAGCGTCCGGAGACCCGCGAGCGACGACTCGCCGAGCTCATCGAGCAGTCCGCTGCGGGGCTCATGCCGAAGCCTTTGACGCCGCCGGGCAGGCGCCCGGACGGCTCTTCGGCCCGTTGAAGGGCGTTCCGAACGCGTGCTATCCTCGGCCGGCCGACGGGCGACCGAGCCTGGTTGGCCATCGGGCCGAGATAGCTCAGTTGGTAGAG
>JBPYEM010000330.1:0-6718 GCA_051985205.1 Candidatus Limnocylindrales bacterium
ACCGCGGCGCCACCGCCCGCAGCCGCCCCCGACGCCTCACCTGGCCAAGGGACCGGCGCCGAGCTTGCGCTGGACGTGGCCCACCTGACGAAGCGGTTCGGTGCCCGCCTCGCCTATGACGACGTGACGTTCTCCGTCGCGCGCGGCGAGGGGTTCGGCTTCCTCGGGCCCAATGGCGCCAGCAAGACGACGATGGTCCGGACGCTCGGGACCCTCCTCGCACCGACGTCCGGGACTGCGACCGTCGCCGGACTGCCGCTGACCCCGGCCAACGGCGTGGCGATCCGGCGGCGCACCGCGGTGATGCCGGAATCGCCCGGCCTCTACCTCCGCCTGACCGTCCGCGAGAACCTGGAGTGCTTCGCCGGTCTCTACGGCACCGCCGACCCGCGGCGCCGGATCGAGGCGGCGCTCGCGGCCGTGAACCTGGCCGACCGGGCGGGCGATGCCTGTGGAACGTTGTCGAAGGGCCTCCGCCAGCGGGTCGCCCTCGCCCGAGCCCTCCTGAGCGATCCCGAGATCCTCTTCCTCGACGAGCCCACCGCCGGTCTGGATCCGGTCGCGGCTCGCGAGGTCCACGGGCTGATCGAGACGCTCCGCGAGCGCGGGGTCACGATCTTCCTGACGACCCATCGGCTCGAGGAGGCCGAGCGACTGTGCGACCGCGTCGCAATCCTCCGGACCTCGCTCCAGACGATCGGGCGGCCGCAGGAGCTCAGATCCCGCCTCTTCGGTGCGGCACTCACGATCCGAACGGCGGACCCGATCGCCGACCCGGACGCCGTCTTCGGCGGGCTGCCGGGGGTCACCGGCTGGGAGCGGAACGGCGCAGGTGAGTGGGTGGTGTCGGTGTCGGAGCCGGGGGTTGCCGCGCCCGCCGTGACGCGTGCCCTCGTGGCGGCGGGCACGGAAGTGCTGTCGATCGGCGAGACCCGCCATTCGCTCGAGGACGTCTACCTCGAGCTGATCGACGAGGACCCCGAGGCGGCTCGTCGATGACGATCGATCGCCGGCGAGTCGGCTCGATCCTGCGCAAGGAGCTCCGCGAGATCCGTCGCAACCGGACCCTGCTGCTCGCGATGGCGGTTCTTCCGATCGTGTTCCTGATCCAGCCGCTCGTCGCGATCCTCGGCCTGTCGGCCCGCGCGGCCGCCGGGCTGCGTGAGGAGCATGTGCTGCTGTACCTGCTCGGCATCCCGATCCTCGTCCCACCGGTCATCGCCTCGACCGCCATCGCAGGCGAGCGCGCCCAGGGCACGCTGGAGCCGGTCCTCACCACGCCGATCCGCAGCACCGAGCTGATGCTCGCCAAGGCCCTCGCGGCGCTGATCCCGTCGATCGTGATCGCGCTCTGCGTGGACGCTCTGTTCCTCGCGGTCGTCGCCCTGTTCGGCCAGCCGGGCATCGCCTCCGCGATGGTCAACGGCTCCGACCTCGTCGCCCAGCTCGTCTTCATCCCGCTGCTGTCCGGATGGTCGGTCTGGGTCGGCCTGGCCATCTCGACCCGCGTCGGCGACCTGCGCTCCGCCCAGCAGCTGGCGATCCTCGCCAACGTGCCCGTCGTCTTCCTCGTCGCCCTGACCGCGTTCGGGGTGATCGTGCCGTCCGTCGGGCTCGCCGCGGCCGTCGCCGTCCTGCTGATCGTCCTCGATGTCGTGGGCTGGCGCGTCGCCGTCGGGCTGTTCGATCGGGAGCGACTGATCGCGGGGACGCCGTCGTAGGCCCGGTCGGCCGGATCCAGTGCTCGTCCGGCCCGTAGACTCCGACGATGCCGCGCTACGTCCCCGAAGACTCGATGCAGAGCCCGCGGTTCACCGGGCCCTCGACGTTCGCCCGTCTGCCCCATGTCCGGACGACGAAGGACGTCGATGTCGCGATCGTCGGCGTGCCGTTCGACACCGGCGTCACCTACCGGGTCGGTGGCCGCTTCGGCCCGAACGCGGTCCGGGCGGCGAGCGTCATGCTCCGGCCCTACAACGCCAACCTCGACGTGAAGCCGTTCGACGTCCTGTCGTGCATCGACTTCGGCGACGTGTCGATCGTGCCCGGCTTCACGGAGCGCAGCTACGGGAAGATCGAGGAGGCCGTGGCCCCGATCGTCGAGGCCGGCGTGATCCCGATCCTCGTCGGCGGCGATCACGCCTGCACCCTGCCGCACCTGCGCGCGACCCGGTCGCGCGGTCCGGTCGCGGTGATCGACTTCGACTCCCACACGGACGCGTGGGACAGCTACTTCGGCGAGAAGTACAACCACGGGACCTGGATGCGGCGCGCGATCGAGGAGGGTCTCGTCGACGTGAGCCGGTCGATCGAGGTCGGTCTCCGTGGCTCGATCTACGAGCGCGGCGACTGGGATGGGCTCCGGACGGAGCTCGGCCTCGAGTTCCTCACCACCGAGGACGTCTTCCGCCTGGGGCCCGAGGCGGTCGCGACCGCGATCCGCGAGCGGGTGGGGCCGGGCCCAGCGTTCATCAGCTTCGACATCGACGTCGTGGATCCGGCCTACGCGCCGGGGACCGGGACGCCCGAGGCGGGCGGTCCTTCGTCCCGCGACCTCCTGGCGATCCTGCGGCGGCTCACGGACATCGACTTCGTCGGGTTCGACGTGGTCGAGGTGATCCCGGCGTATGACCCCGCGGGCCAGACCGCGACCCTCGCGGCCAACATCGCCTACGAGATGCTTTCGCTGGTCGCGCTCCGCCGTCTCGCCGCGTGAGCGACCGCGGAGATCGGGGACGGCCGGAGCCGGCCGACTGGCGGACGCCCCTTCCGCCGGGCTTCCGCTGGCCGTCGGGCTTCCGGGCTGCAGCCTGCTTCACGTTCGACGTCGATGCGGAGAGCGCGATCCTCGCCGATCATCCGGAAGCCGCGGGCTGGCTCGACGTGATGAGCCACCAGGCCTACGGCGCGCGAGCGGGGATCGGCCGGTTGCTCCGGGTCCTCGACCGCGCCGCGATTCGAGCGACGTTCTTCATCCCGGGCTTCAGTGCCGAACGCTGGCCGGGGATCTGCCGATCGATCCGCGACGCCGGCCATGAGATCGCCCACCACGGCTATCTCCACGAGGGCGCCCACGGCGCGAGCGGCGCGGAGCAGGAGCGACGACTGCTGCGCGGTCTGGCGGCGCTCGACGAGGTGCTCGGCGTCCGGCCGACCGGATACCGCGGTCCGAACTGGGAGCTGACGTGGGAGACGCCGGCGCTCCTCGCAAGGCACGGCTTCACGTACGACTCGGGGTTGATGGACGCCGATCACCCGTACGTCCTCGCGATGTCGCCTGAGCCCGGGGCGCCCACGATCGTCGAGCTCCCGGGCCACTGGTCCCTCGACGACTGGGAGCCGTACAACTACCTGCCGGGGATCACCGGCTCCGGGGTGATCGCGAGCCCCGCGGACGTCGTCGCCCGCTGGACGCTCGAGCTCGACGCGCTCGTGCCCGATGGCGGGCTCTTCATGCTCACGAACCACCCGTTCGTCTCCGGTCGCGCGTCGCGCGCCGTCGCCCTGCAGCGGCTCATCGAGCACGCCCGCGCGATCGACGGCGTCTGGATCGCGACGGCCGGCGAGATCGCGGCGCACGTCGCCACCCTCGACCTGGAGCCGGTCGTCCATCGTCGCCCGGAGCTGCCACCCGGCTGAGCCCTCGGTCGGTCCTTCCCGAGGCGGACGGCGGAATCGTCGACGCCCCGGCCGACGGCCGGGGCGTCGGAACCTCTCGAGGGTGGACGAGCTGGGTCAGGCCCGGGCACGCACCTGGCGGCCCGCTCCGATCCAGTAGATCAGGAACGCCACGAGCCCGCCCACGTAGTAGGCGAGATCCGCGCCGTGCAGGTAGTTCGCCGTGATGACGTTGAACGGCCCGCCCCAGGTGTAGCCCAGGGACGAGTTCTGGAACGGGATCCCGACGACGAAGCCGACGACCAGGGCGACGAGCGCCACGGTCCCGGACGGCAGCCGCGCGAAGTCGACGATCGACCAGGCATCCGCCTTCCGGCCGCGCAGCCACCAGTCGGCCAGCACGACGCCGACGAACGGCGTGATCCAGTAGCTGATGAACAGGATGAAGTTGACGAAGTTGCCGGCGAAGTCGCCGTTGTACTGCAGGTAGAGCGTGAACAGGAAGCCGAGGACCGCGACCGCCGCCGCGGAGTACACCCGCGGAATCCGGAGCCCGGCCGCCTGCAGCGACAGCGACCCGGTGTAGTCGTTCATCGCGTTCACCGCGATCGTGCCGATCGCGATCGCGACCATCGCGAGGGCCGCGATGATGTTCCCGCTGCCACCCAGGACCTTGTAGATCGTGTCGCTCGACTCGCCGCCGGTGGCGGCCCCGGCGACGAGCAGGCCGAGGATCTCGAGCCAGCCCGACGCGATCGCCATCCCCCCGACGGTGTACCAGAACACCTTCCGGGTGTCGGTCTCCACCGGCAGATACCGCGAGTAGTCCGAGGCATAGAGGCTCCACGCGAGCACGAAGCTCGCGACGATCGCCACGTAGCCGATGAAGGCGCCGATCTGGTCGGCACCGGACAGGCCGTCCGCGAGGCCCGTGTTCCCCTGGCCGAAGATGGCGATCGTGAGGATGACGAACATCACGCCAAGGACGATCGCCATCCACTTCTCGAACGTGTGGATCGCCTCGTAGCCCACGATCCCCAGCAGCGCCTGGACGGCGATGATGATCAGCAGCGCGCCCCAGAAGGGCAGGGCCGGGATGAGGATCGTGATCGCGATCGCTCCGAAGACGCTGTTGATCCCGTCCCAGCCGATCGTGCTGAGCCAGTTCAGGAGGCCCGGCACGACGATCGACTTGCCGAATGGCAGCCGGGCGGCCGGCATCTGGGCGAGCCCCAGCTTCGGCCCCATCGTGCTCAGCAGCGCCACGAAGAACGACCCGACGACGTTGCCGACGAGGATCGCGAGCAGGCCCGTGACGAAGCCCAGCTTCAGGAAGTCCGCCGTGACCAGCGTCCCGATGAAGAACGCCGCGGGAACGAGGTTCGGCGTGAACCAGACGGTGAAGATCCGGCCGACCGATCCGTAGCGGGCAGTCTCCGGGATCGGCTCCATCCCGTGGGCTTCGACCGTGAAGTCGCCTTCGCGGGAGGGCATCGCACCCTTCTGGGGGACGTCCATCGATCCAGGCATCGCGTCAGCCGTCATCCGACCACTCCCTTTCCGTGTTGGTGCCGGGCCATCAGGCCCGCACCGGCTCTGACCCGACGGGCGCCGATCCTTCCGCACCGGGCGTGAACGTCACGGGTTGGGCCTGCCCGTCGACGTGGATCACGCTCCTCGCCGGCTCCGTCTCGGCCACCACGCGGCCCTTCCGGACGACCCAGCGGGCAGCGGGCCGGAGACGGATCGCCTCGGCCTCGTCGGCGCAATCGAAGACGACGAAGTTCGCTGGTCCTCCCTCCTTCACCTCCCAGTCGAACCCGGCGGCACGGCCGGGGTTCCTCGTGACCATGTCGAATGCCCGGAAGAGCTCGGTCCGGCCGGTCATCTGGGCGACATGGACGAGCATCGACAGCGCGTCCAGCATCGACCCGCGGCCGAGCGGGTACCACGGATCCATGATCGAGTCGTGCCCACAGGCGACGTTCACGCCGGCCGCATCCAGCTCCTTCACCCGGGTCATCCCGCGCCGCTTCGGATAGGTGTCGAAGCGGCCCTGCAGGACGATGTTGTCGAGCGGGTTGGCGATGATCGTGACCCCGGCCCGCTTCAGGATCTGCAGGAGCTTGAAGGCGTACGCGTCGTTGTACGAGCCCATCGCGGTCGTGTGACCCGCGACGACGCGGCCTCCCATCCCGTCGCGCATCGTTCGCGCGGCGACGATCTCCAGGAACCGTGAGTGTTCGTCGTCGGTCTCGTCGCAGTGGAGGTCGATCGGCGCGCCGGTCTCCCTGGCGAGGTCGAAGAGGAAGTGGACCTCCTCGACGCCGTCCTCGCGGGTCCACTCGTAGTGGGGGATCCCGCCGATCACGTCGCAGCCGAGGGCCATCGCTTGGCGCATCAGCTCCTTGCCGTTCGGGAACGACAGGATCCCGTCCTGCGGGAAGGCGATGAGCTTGAGCTCGACCAGGTCGCGGACCTCGTCCCGGAGCTCGAGGAGCGCGCGCAGCGCCGTGAGCGAGGGGTCGCAGACGTCGACATGGGAGCGGATCAGGCCGGTGCCCTGGGCGACCTCCCAGCGGATCGCCTCGCGGGCCCGAGCCTTGACGTCATCGTGGGTGAGGGAGGGCTTCCGCTCCGCCCACGTCAGGATGCCCTCGATCAGCGTGCCGCTCTCGTTGTAGCGGGGCTCGCCGACGGTCAGGACCGCGTCGAGGTGGACGTGGGGATCGACCAGCGGCGATGACAGCAGCCGTCCCGCCGCGTCGAGCTCCGGCCGGCCGTCGGCGGCGATCTGGCCGGCCGGTCGGATCGCGCTGATCCGATCGCCGTCGACCGCCAGGTCGACGGTTTCGACCGGACGGCCGAGCGTGGGATGGACGCGCGCATGACGGACGATCAGCCCGGACGACGCCACCGGCACCTCACCACAGACCCCGCCGCAGTGTGGCGCTCGCGCAACGGCCGAGTCAAGGCGAGCGCGGCCGTCCGATCCGTCGCTTGGCGTCGCTGGCGGACGCTTCCGCCCGAGGCGACGCCGGCGGCGGAGCCTGCCGCCGCCGGTGGCCCTCCGCCGCCGGTGGCCCTCCGCTCGGGCTTA
>JBPYEM010000331.1:0-4134 GCA_051985205.1 Candidatus Limnocylindrales bacterium
GAGGAGTCGGCCGGGGCGGGCGGGAGAACCAGCCCCGGCCTTCCTCGTGGGTCAGACCGCGGAGTCAGGCGAACGACGCGGCGCCGACGGGGGCGATCTCCGGGATCACCTCTCGTCCGATCCGGGCGAGCTGGTCCGTCCGGTGGACGTCGGGCAGGTTGACGATCAGGTGGTGGATGCGCTCCTCGGCGAGCGTCCGAGCAGCGGCCGTGAGATCCGACGTGGTCTCGCGGCCCGGCCGCAGGTCGGTGTCCCGCAGCACGGTCATCTCGATCTCGCCAGGGTCGCGGTCGATCTCGGCGCACACCGTCTGGATCGTGTCGATGAGGCGGCGGCTCTCGCCGGGATCCGGGTTGAGGATGTTGCCGGCGTCGCCGTAGCGGGCGACGAGGTCCATCGTTCGGCGCGGACCGTTGCCGCCGACCATGATCCGCGGCCGCGGCCGGCTCAACGGCGCCGGGACGTTGATCGGCTCCGCGAGCTGGTAGTGTCGGCCGTCGATCGCGGAGCGGTCGCCGGCGAACATCGCTCGGGCGATCCGCAGCGTCTCCTCGAGCCGGTCGAACCGTTCGCCGCGCTCGGGAAACGGGAACCCAAGCCCGCGCGCTTCGCGGGCGTACCAGCCCGCGCCGACGCCGAGATACGTTCGATCGCCGCCGCTCAGGACGTCGAGGGTGGTCGCGGCTTTCACGAGCGCGGCGGGGTGGCGGAAGTGGACGCCCGCGACGAGCGGTCCCAGCGCGATCCGCGTCGTCGCCTGAGCGAGGAACCCGAGGGTCGTGTAGGCCTCGAGCATCGGCTCGTCCGGGCCACCCCAACCACTTTCCTCGGGGAGCTGGAACCAGTGGTCCATGACCCACAGGCTGGCGAACCCGGCCGCTTCGGCGGCCTGCGCGATCTCGGTCAACGTCGATCGGATCGCGGGCGTACCGCCCGGGTACGTGAACGATGGGAGCTGGAGGCCGAGGCGCATCGCGCGGCCCTCGTCGCTATGCGGCGTTCGGCATGGAGCTCGGGGCGTCATCCGCCTGCGCGACGGGCGGGCCGCTGATCGCCTGGCCGACCCCGACGAGCCAGCGTCCCACCCGGACGCGGACCGACGACGCGGCGACGCCGCCGCGCGGATCGGCTTTGCGGACGGCGGCTCGCGGGACGCGGCGCCGGCCGGCTCGTGCTGCGGCATCGCGCTCGATGCCCTGAATGTGGTCGGCGACCAGGATGTTCCTGAGGTCGATCATCGTGCTCTCCATGTCCCCCGAGTGGGCTTCCGCTGTGGCTTCGTTGTTGATCACGATCTACTCCCTGTTCGATGGTTATCTAACTCGTGGTTCTGAAGAAGGGCCGCGGCGCCGGCCGCGGCCCGTCAGACGGAACGCTGCCTATCCGATCAGGAAGCGCTTGATCTCCGTGGCCGCGTCGTCCAACCGGTTGCGGCGGAGGCTGTAGTACATGACGGCCCCGGATTCGGTGATCGTCACCAGCCCCGCGGCACGGAGCTGTGTGAGGTGGTGCTTGATCGTTGGCTTGGACAGGTCGAGCTCCTGGGCGATCTCCGTGAGGTAGAGGTCACGCGACGCGAGGAGCTTCAGGATGCGCAGCCGCGTCTCGTCGCCAAGCGCACGGTGGAGCCGCACGACGGACATCGGTGGCGCGACCTCGCCGGACGGGTCCAGGGCGGCGTCCGAGACGGGATAGCCGAAGAACCGCCAGTCGTTCGAGGACATGAGGAAGTTGTAGGGCCGCGAGAAGTAGGACGGCCCGAGGATCACCCGCGAGATCCCCGCCTCGGGTAGATAGCGCAGACCCCCGGTCGTCGTCTCGATGAGATCGCTCGGCGAGAGGCGCTCGCGGTCAGCAGCCCGGCTCTCGTAGTCGCGGACGAGGATGTCGCCGACCCGCGATTCGATCTCCGCGAACTTGCCCTGCCACGCGCTGAGGACCATCACGACGCGGTCCTTGGCGACCTTCGGGTCACGGAGGATCTCCAACCGGCCGCCCTTGCTCCACTCGGGCAGCTTCTCGGTGAGGGTGGGGATTGCCGTCTCGTCGCCGGCGATCGCGCGCGCGATCAGGTCGCTGACGTCGACGCCGTGGTAGTCGTCCGTGAGCAGTGCCCGGATCAGCTGGGACGGCTCCGTGCCCGCGACGAGGTCCACGAAATCCGAGGACGTCCGGACGTCCGGTTCCTCGACGAGGAGGACGCCCGCATGGATCGCGAGCTCGCTCTCGAAGAGGGCAGCGATCCCGGCCTGTGCCTCCGGCTCGAGGGCTTGGCGGCTCGCGGCGAGCCACTCCCGGTCGGGCGCGGGCAGGTCGTCCGTCGATCCGGCGTCGCCGGACAGGGAGAAGACGAAGTCGTACGCGGTGCGGACGTCCCAGTCGATCTGGAACGACGCGCCGCCGCGGGTGAGGTCGCGGACGATCGGTCGAGCGGGCGCATCGGTGGGTCGTCCCACCGGGCGCCGAACTGCCGGTCGTGCTGCCATCGCGTCCCTGCTCCTCGATGTCTCGTTGGTCGTCTCGGTCGGCGGGATGCCGGCCGTTCGTGTTAGACGAAAAGCTAACACGTGGTAGATCAACATGTCAATGGCTGCGCCAGCCCCCATCCCGACGTCGGCCCATCCCCTGCGTCGGCCCATCCCCGGCGTCGGCCCTACAATCGATGACCCGATCCCATCACGGCGGTCACGGTCCGCCGAAGCTTCGACCGGAACTCGCCCCGACCGCCGAGGAGCCCACGCCCCCGATGCCCACCGTCCCGACCGTGTCCTTCACCGACGAGCGGCTGCCCAACGGTCTTCGCCTGATCATCTCGGTGGACCGGCTGGCACCGGTCGTCGCGGTCAACCTCTGGTACGACGTCGGCTCGAAGCACGAGGTCCCGGGCAAGACCGGCTTCGCCCACCTGTTCGAGCACGTGATGTTCCAGGGCTCCCGCCATGTGGCGAAGGCGGAGCACATGGCGCTCGTGCAGGCCGCCGGCGGGACGATGAACGGCTCGACCTGGCTCGACCGGACGAACTACTACGAGACGCTGCCGTCGCACCAGGCCGAGCTTGCCCTCTGGCTCGAGGCCGACCGGATGGGGACGCTCCTCGACGCGCTGAGCCAGGAGAACCTGGACAACCAGCGCGAGGTCGTGAAGAACGAGCGCCGCTGGTCCTACGACAACCGCCCGTACGGCACCTGGTACGAGAAGCTCCAGGGCCACCTGTTCCCGCCGGACCACCCGTACCACCACTCGACGATCGGATCCATGGAGGACCTCGACGCGGCATCGGTCGAGGACGTGAGCACGTTCTTCCGGACCTATTACGCGCCGAACAACGCGGTCATCTCCGTCGTGGGTGACGTGGATCCGGACGACATCCGGCGCTGGACGGAGCAGTACTTCGGCGGCATCCCCGCGAACCCGGATATCCCGAAGCTCGGCGACCTCTCGTTGCCACCCGTCATCGGCGAGGAGCGCCGCGAGATCGTCCACGACAAGGTCCCGCTGCCGCGGGTCCACGTCGGGTTCCGGGCGCCGGCGTTCGGCGATCCGCGGCTCGACGCCCTGGACATCGCCGCCCAGGTCCTTGCGGGGGGGAAGGGCTCGCGGCTCCATCGGCGGCTCGTCCGCGACGAGCGGATCGCCCAGGACGTCGCGCTCGTCGCGCTCGGTTTCGTGGGTGGGGCATCCATCGCCGCGGGCTGGGCGACGGTCCGGCCCGGCGTCCCCGTCGAGCGGGTCGAGGCGGCGCTCCACGAGGAGCTGGATCGCCTGACCCGTGAGCCGATCAGCGACGACGAGCTCGCCCGCGCGCGCGCGCTCATCGAGACCGAGGAGCTCGCCGCGCTGTCGCGGGTCGAGGAGCGTGCGGATCGACTGTCCATGTACGCGACGCTGTTCGACGATCCGGACCTGATCAACCAGATGCTGCCGCGCTACCTCGCCGTGACGCCCGAGCAGATCCAGGCGGCGGCCTCCGACGTCTTCCGCGCCGACAACCGCGTCGTCCTGACTTACCTGCCCGAGCTCCCAGCTGCCGACAGCGCGACCGGCGAGGCAGACGACGGAGCATCCGCCGACGACGAGCGCGAGACCGAAGACGAGGTCGCGGCATGACGAGCGCCGACGTCCAGGTCATCACG
>JBPYEM010000332.1:0-5684 GCA_051985205.1 Candidatus Limnocylindrales bacterium
GACCGGGCGATCGGGCCGAGGCTCTCCCCGAAGGTCAGCCCGCCGAGCGCCGACCCGTCCCGGACGAGCTCCTCCAGGGATGCCTCGGCGAGACGGAAGTGATCCCACCACTGCGGCTTCGCCTCCCGTCGGTGCCAGTCGAGGATCGCGGCGAGCAGCCACTGGGCTTGCTGGGCGTCGTCGCGGAGGAGCCGATCCACCGGGAGCCCGGCGCGGAGCGCGTCCTCGCGGGCTCTTGTCTCTGCCTGGGCCGTCGCGAGCTCCTCCGGTGGCTCGCCATCCGCGGGGAGCGGCCGCGGAACGAACCCGTTCGGGAAGAGCGGCGCCGCCTCGATCCGCCGCGCCTCGAGCCAGTCGCGGAGCAGGAGGTTGCTGACGCAGTCGTCGCGGTTGTACGCGGCGATGGCATCGAGGATGGAGCCATCGCCGCTCTCCATCCATCGCTCGTACTCGACGACGCTGAAGCCCGCTCGCGTGATCCCGCCCGTCCGCTCGGGCATGTAGAACGTCTCCAGCTGCTTGATCGAATAGCTCTCGACGCTCGCCCGGATCCCTTGCCGGACCACGTGGTCGTAGAGGTTGACGAGCACGCGGCCACGGAGCAGGACGTCGACCTCGTCCTCGCGGGTCGCGTGCCGCTGCATCAGGCGCTTCAGCGCCCCGGACTCGTAGCCGCCGTAGTGGTAGACGTGCATCCCCGGATCGCGCGCTCGCCGTTCGAGCACGCCGTCGACGAAGCGTTCCAGCAGCGCTTTCTCGCCCGCCCGATCGTGGGCCCAGTCGGCGTGGTAGACGACCTCGCCCGACGCGTCGCGCTCGGTCCAGCCAAAGAGGTACTCGAGACCGTCCTCGAGCGCCCACGGATCCGCCTCGATGTCCCAGAACACGTCGAGCGGCGACGGTTCCGGGAGGGCGGCCAGGCCCTTGCCGGGCTCGTCCGGGACCGGCGGGATCAGCTCGTAGCGATGCTCCTGGGTTCGGCGGAAGTCGAGCTGCAGCGCCGCCTGGCGACGGAGACGCTCGAGAGTTCGCCCGTCGATCCGGGACACACGCTGCTCGGGCGGAAGCTCCGCGAGCGCAGTGAGCGTGCCGATCCCGTCGTCGACGAGCCGGCGCCGCTGGCTGCGCGTCGCGCCGGCGACGAGGGAGAGGTGGTCGTCTGCGCGACGGCGGTCCATGCAGACCGTCCACCACGCGCAGACCCGACAGTGATCGACCGGCTCCGGATACGTCGTCGGCTGGTCGGCAGCGGCCGTCTCGAAGACCCGCTCCGCGAAGCGGCGCTTCGCCGCTCGGTAGTACGCCGCGTAATCCGCCAGCCGGTGCGGGTGAGCGACGCCGTCACCGGTGACGACGGAGATCGTTTCGGGGGGAACGCCCTGGAGGCGCTCGAGGAGGTCCGCGTAGACGCACATCTGGACGATCGCCGCGGCCTTGACGCGCTTGGCCAGCTTGGTGTCGGCCACGTCGTAGCTCCACGACCCGAGGTCCGACGGCCGATCGTCGCGCTTGAGGAGGAAGTCTGCGTGGCCGCGCCAGCGGCCGTCGAAGAACGTCGCCTGGAACACGACGTCCGCGCCGTCGCGCATCGCGGCCAGCGTCTCGTCCTGGGCGGCGCGGAGCCCCGCGAGCGTCGAGGCGTCCCGGTTGACGACGTCGTGGACGTCGCGGCCATCGGCCCGAAGGCGAGCGAGGTAGGCCTGCTCGTGGTCGTAGCCGCGTCGTCGGACGAGATCCAGCTCCGGATCGTCGCGGAAGGGCTTGTCGATCTCGCCGGCTGCACGACGCCCTTCGAGCGTGATCAGGTGCCCGCATTCGAGGAAGCCGACGAGGTCCGTGGCGCTGACGACCAGCGTTCCCTCGAGATCCTGCACGGTCCAACCTTACCGGCCGCCCGTGTCACCTTGACTGTCATGGCCCTCGGCGGGTCACGCCCTCGACACCCGGCGCGATGGCCTCAGGCCGGCCGCAGGCTCCGCCAGGTGTCGAGCGCCCATTTCCAGTCCTGCGGATCCTCGATCACGATCCGGATCGCCGCGCCGCTCCCGCGGACGGCGCTGTACCCCTCGACCGTCGCGACCTCGACGCCCGTCGACGCGTCGGACGAGAGCCGGGCTCGACCGCGCACCGGCCCGGCCTCGTGCTCGATGGCGTCACGACCGAGATGCCCGGCGACCTGGCGGAGGAACGCCTCGGCCGGCATCGGCGCATCGCCGATCCCGGTCGGCGTTGCGGCGAGGGTCACGCTTCGACCGGCGTCACTGCCCGTCCACTCCTCCGCGGACCGCCCCTCGCTGAATGAACCGGGAAGGTCGACGGCCCAGCCTTCATGGACGATCGTGACCGGCTGCCGACGGTAGCCGACCACCTCGCTCGAGGTCGCCGGCGACCCTGCCGGCGTCTGACCGCCGTCGCCGGCCCCGGAGCCGTTCGGCGTCGCGCGGATCAACGCCGCGCCGGGCGTCGGGCCGGGGACGCGCGCCCCACGCGGCAGCGTCGCCCGCTGGAGCAGCTGGAAGGTCGCCGGATCCGTCTGGCCACGGAGGACGAACGCCTCGCGCCACTCCATCCACGGCCACGGCAGCGCGGGCTCCAGCGGGTAGGCGAACCGGAGCGACGCCAGCAGATCGTCCAGGACGGCGGTCTCGCGTTCCCCGACCGGCGGTCGCCAGCGAACCTCGGTCCACATCAGCGCCAGGGCCCGGTTGAGGTGGTAGCGGGCATCCATCGCGTCCGGCACCCACGGCCAGATGTCGGCGGCGACGCGAGGATCGGTGAGGGCACGGTCGAGCCAGGCGTCGTCGCGCGGACCGAGCACGGACGCGAATGCCCCTTGGAAGCTGAACCGCACGCCACCCGGCGTTCCGAGGTGGATCCCCTCCGCCCCTCGTCGCCGCGGGTCGCGGAGTGCCAACAGCCCCGAGCGCAGCCACGCGAGGTGACCGCGCTCCGCATCTGCGCGACTGCCCGAGAAGAACGCACCGGTCGGATCGACCGACGGCTCGAGATCGTCGTCCGGAGCACCGGCCGCCCGCGAGGCGACGGCACCGGGGAGCGCCGCCGCGCGCGAGGCCACCGCGCCGGGCAGTGCTGTTGCCCGAGACGCCATGGCCCCGGGCAGCGCCGTGGCGCGCGACACGACCGCGCCCGGCAGCGCCGTCGCTCGGGAGAGGACCGCAACCGGCGACCGACGATGGCCGTGGTCCGGATCGAGGATGGTGTCGGGAGCGTCCGCATGATCTCCGCCCGATCCAGCATCCCCGATGTCGGGCGCTGGACCCGACCACGCGACGTCGAGCTCCTCGCCGAGGCGATGGAACAGGTTGGCGACGAACGTGTGGTACCCGGGCCCGACGGGGGCGGTCATCGCTGCGGCCGTCAGCCGGCCGGACTCCGTCGCCTCGAACCGGATCGGTCGCGCGGCGGGGTGGAGCGCAACCTCGAGTGCGCCGTCGGTCGTCCGCGTCCCCGGAGCATGGCCACGCACCATGTCCGGCACGGTCTGGAGGAGCCACTCGTCCACCGATTGCAAGAGGGCGGGCGCGTTCGGGATCCGGCGCGTGGCGCCGCGGCGGCCGGCCTGGCCGACGGCTCGGATCGTGATCGACAAGCGGTGGACTCCCCTCGAGTGGCTCCTCCCGACGATAGCGGGCCGGTCCCCCGTGGCAAGGCAGGAGGCGCGCCCGATCGTCCGGGGTGGCATCCGCCGACGGTCCCGTCGGGGGATCGACGAGCGAGGCGGGAGTCAGTCGAACAGGGCGCTGACGGCCTCGTCGAAGGCGGCGGTGTGGCGGTCGACGTCCGACGCCGTCGTCGCCGGGCTCATCAGGGCCATGTTGTGGAACGGCGTCATCAGGATCCCGCGGTTCATCGCCCAGAGGTGGAGGAACCCCTCCAGCTCCGGGTCGAGGTGCGCCGCCTGCTCCGCTCCGGTCCGCGGCGGCCGGGCGACGAAGTGGTATTCCGCGCGAGCCCCGAGCCGTGTGACGTGCCACGGCGCCTCGTGCCTGGCGATCACTTCGGTCACGCCGGCCTCCCAGCGCTCGGCGAGCGGGATCATCCGGGCGAACGCGTCGTCCGTGAGGACCTCCGTGAGCGTTGCCCGGATCGCCGCGGTGCTCAACGCGTAGCCCGCGAGCGTCCCACCGATCCCGCCGATGTCGGACTCGTCGCGCTCGATCCGGCCGGCCAGGCCGTCGGCGACCTCGCGGGTCATGCCGTACGTGCCCGCGGGGATCCCGCCACCGATCGTCTTGCCGATCACGAGCAGGTCCGGCGTCAAACCGTCGCGACCCGTCATGCCGCCGGGACCGGCACAGATCGTGTGCGTCTCGTCGTTGACCAGGAGCGTGCCGGTTCGCCGCGTGAGCTCGCGCACGGCCTCGTTGTAGCCGGGCTCCGGGAGGACGATGCCGACGTTCGTCAGCGCCGGCTCCACCAGCACCGCCGCGACGTCCCGATCGGCGAGTGCTCGCTCGAGATCGGCGACGTCGTTGAAGTCGACCACTCGCGTCGTCTCCGCGGGGTCGACCGGCGGCCCGATCGAACCGGGTGACGCGATCACCTGGCCTTCGGGACCGCGGGTTGCGAACGTCTCGTCGACCGACCCGTGGTAGCAGTGGTCGTGGACGACGATCTTCGACCGACCGGTCAGGTGACGGGCGAGGCGGATCGCGAACCGGTTCGCGTCCGTCGCGGTGATCGTGAACTGCCAGAGCGGCAAGCCGAACCGGCGGGAAAGCTCCTCGCCGGCGGCGATCGCGTCCTCCGTCGGGAGCATGTGGGTGATCCCGCGGACGAGCTGGCGGCGGACGGCAGCGACCGTCGGAGGCGGAGCATGACCCGCCATCGCGCCGGTGTCGCCGAGGCAGAAGTCGACGTAGTCATGGCCGTCGACGCAGCGAACGTGCGCGCCCTCCGCGCACTCGACGAACGGCGGGAAGCCGCCCGCCCAGCGGATCATCCAGTTCATCGGGACGCCGTCGACGAGCGACGACGTCGCCCGTTCGAAGAGCTCGTGCGAGCGCGGATGCGACCTGGCGAACCGATCGAGCTCGGCCGACATCAGCCGGGCAAGGCGGTCACGATCCAGGGTGGGGTGCGGTCGGGTGGCCGGCTGCTCCTCGGTCGTCACGCGACCGAGGATCGATCAGCGGCGGTCCCGCAGCCGGACCGATCCGTGCCACGGGACAGGGCTGTGGCGCTGGCGACGGCGCTCGCGGTGTTGGTCGCTCCGCGCCTCGCTCACGCACCCTGGAGTGCGCTCGCTCGGTGGCTCGCGTACCGCCGAGCCAGCCTCCGCCCGGCGCGACGAACACCGGCGCGAGGGCTAGTGCATGCGCCGCTGGTATCCGCAGATGGGGCAGGTGGCGACGCGGGTGATGGGGTCGACCTCGAGATACGAGGTGCAGCCGTTGGTGTTGCAGTAGGGCCGGCCGGCAGCAGCTGTCCGGCGGCGGAGTCGGCGCATCGCGGCGGACCGGCCGGTGACGGATGCGGACGTCGTGCGAGACATCATGGTTGGATCGATCTTCCTTTCGGCTCGCGCGTCTCGCGGGCGCCACCGACACGATTGGTGTCAGGCGCTCGTCGCGGCGCTGCGGCCTGACGAGTTCCGTTCCACGGCTCGACATCAAGGAGCCGGAGCGGCGATTGAATGGCCCGGGGCGTCTCGGGAGCGGATT
>JBPYEM010000333.1:0-3230 GCA_051985205.1 Candidatus Limnocylindrales bacterium
TACTTCCACCTGCAGCCGGGCGACATCTTCGTCGGCGGCGGCGTCTGGCACCCGGAGAAGGAGTGGCTGACGACGTTCCGGGACCGGATCGTGAACCACGCCGAGGAGTTCGATCGTGTCGTCGGCGAGGCACGGTTCCGGGAGGCGTTCGGGCAGATCAGCGACGACGGTGAGTCGCTGAAGCGCGTGCCGGCCGGCTATCCGCCGGACCATCCGGCGGCGGATCTGCTGCGGAAGAAGAACGTCACGTTCGGTCGTCGGCTGTCGGACGCAGAGGCGCTCAGCCCGACGCTCCCGAAGACGATCGCGGATGCGTTCGCGATCGCGACGCCGCTGATGCGCTGGCTCGCCACGATCGACTGACCTCGCGGTCGCCGATCAGCCGGCTGCGCGGTACTCGCTGATCTCGAAGAGGTGGCCGTCCGGGTCCCGCAGGAACGCCCTGGTCTCGCGGCCGTTCACGACGGGCGGTGTCAGGAACGTACCGCCACGTGACCGGAGCTCATCGTAGGTCGCCTGACAGTCGTCGACGCGGATGGTGAACAGGTTGTCGCGGCGATCCGGGTCCACCGGTGCCTCGAGCGTCACGGTCGGCTTGTCGGCCGTCGGCGCGCCACCCTCCACGAGGAGCAGCCAGGCGCCGGCGAACCGGAGCACGATCGACGAGCCGTACTCACGTTCGACGCTGGCGCCGAGGACATCGGCGTACCAGGCTCGCGACCGGGCGGGATCCGACACGACGAGGATGTGGGTCAGCTCGGTGTCGGGCGCGGGGAACATGGGAACCAGCCTACGCTGCTGAACCGACCCCTGATTCCCCCGTTGGACGGGCACCCCGCCGACCGAGCCATCCGCCGAGCCTCACGTCCCCGGCTCAGGCGGCTGCGACGACTCCCGTTCCCTCGTGCGAGCGATGGCCGCCGCGCATCGCCGAGACGACGGCCCCGATCAGGCTGACGACGACGCCGACCGCGAAGGCGAGGCGCAGCGCATTGATGAATGGCGTCATGTCGATGCCGGCCGCCCCGGTCTGCGCTCCGGAGAACACCGCGAGCAAGGTCTGTGCCGGCACGACGGACGTCACGAGCCCCAGGGCCAGCGCGATCGAGACCATGAACCCCAGCTGGGTCAGCATCATCCGGGCACCCGCGCCCATGCCGCGCTTCGCGGGCGGGACGACACCCATGACCGCGCTCGTGTTCGGCGAGGCGAACAGCCCGGACCCGGCACCGATGATCAGCTGCCACAGCGCGAGCTGCCAGAACGGCGTGTCCGGCGAGATCGTCACGAGCCCGGCGAGACCGACCGCGGTCACGACCATTCCCGCGGTCGCGAGCAGGCGCGAGCCGGACCGATCGGCGATGGCGCCGCTGATCGGCGAAAGGACCAGCAGGCCGACCGCGAGCGGGCTGAGCATGATCCCGGCGGTGACCGGGTCGTAGCCGCGCGCGCCCTGGAGATAGAACACGAGGAGGAACAGGACGCCGTTCCGGGCGATGCCGTTCAGCAGGCTCGTGAGGTTGCCCATCGCGAACAGCCGGTCGCGGAAGAGGCCGAGGTCGAGCAGCGGGTCGGCCCGGTTCCGCTCGAGGAACACGAAGATCGGCAGCGCGACGAGGAAGAGCACGAAGCCGCCGACGATCCACCAGGTCGTCCAACCGTAGATCCCACCGAAGCCGAGACCGGCCATGAGCCCGGTGAGCCCGACGATCGCCACGACGCTGCCGGGGATGTCGAACCGTCGCCGCGTCGTCGGCCGGACCTGCTCGACGAGCTTCGCGGCCGCGAGCACGGTTCCCACGATCCCGATCGGGACGTTGAACCAGAACACCGTCCGCCAGCCAAAGCTCGTGAGCCAGCCACCGAGGATCGGGCCCAGGACCTGGCCCGCGCCGATGATCATCGCGTTGATCCCGAGCGCACGTCCCAGCTCGCGCCGCGGAAAGGCGTCCGTGACAAGGGCGGTCGAATTGGCCATCAGCAGCGCGCCGCCGACGCCCTGGAGGACGCGCCCGCCGATCAGGAGCAGGTCCGTCGGCGCCAGCGCGCAGAAGATCGATGCGGCGGTGAAGATCCCGAAGCCGGTGGTGTAGGACCTCGCCCGGCCGAGCTGGTCCGCGATCTGTCCCGCATTGAGGACGAGGACGGTCGCCACGAGCGTGTAGCCGACGACGATCCAGAGGAGCGCGAAGAGGTCCGTGTGGAGATCACGAAGGATGTCGGGCAGGGCGATGATCAGCGTGCCCGAGGTCAGCGACGCCAACAGCGCGCCGAGGCTCGTGACGCCGAGGACGACCCAGCGATAGCGGTCCCGGGTCTCGCCCGGCGCATGGGCCGGCCGCGCCGCACGGCGCTCGTCGATCGAGATCGGGCTCTCCTTCATCCGTCAACCTTCACGTTGACGTGAAGGATAGCCGTGATCCGGATTCGCCGCCCACAAGCGGGATCCGGAGCGTCGAAGTCGCTACTCGAACGGCTTGTGGAAGACGGTGGTCCGGCCGACCGGCACGTAGCCGCAGCTCTCGTACAGGTGGAGCGCGCCCGACACGTTCTCCGTGTCGACGCCCAGCGCCGTCTCGGTCATCCCGCGCTCCCGGAGCGCCACGATGCTCGCGCCGATCAGCGCCCGGGCCAGGCCGCGCCGGCGCCACGGTCGGCGGACGCTGATCGCCTCCGTGTAGCCGCGCCGGCGCCCGAACTGCGCGTTCTCCGTCTCGTTGATGTAGCTCCGGACCTGGCCGGCGACCTCGTCGCCGTCCCAGGCGACCTTCCAGAGCTCGCGCTGCGACGCGAGTGGATCCGTCAGGTAGCGCTGATAGTCCGCCTCGGTCGGCTCGACGAAGCCCCAGGCATCGCGGAACGCCTCGACGCTCGCGTCGAAGATCGCCCGGAGGTGCTCCGGCTGGACGCGCCGGATCTCCAGGCCCTCGGGCAGATCGCTGTCCGGCAGATCGTCCACGTGAGGCCGGACCATCGAGTAGCCGTGCCGGACGGGCACAAAGCCGGCGTCGAGGACCATCCGCTCGAGGTCGGGCGAGTCGTCGCCGCCGAACGTCTCGAAGGCCTTCTCGCCGGCGGGATCGGCCGCCGCGAGCTCGCGTGCATGCGCCTCCATGGTCGAGAGCATCAGCGGGTACAGCCCGGCGGCATCGATGGCCGGATCGACGAACGGGTTGATCTCGTAGATCCGCAGACCGGACGGCTGGACGTTCACGCCGGTCCGGGCGTAG
>JBPYEM010000334.1:0-3859 GCA_051985205.1 Candidatus Limnocylindrales bacterium
CTTCCGCTCCTTCTGTCGCTCGTCGAGGTATCTGGCGAACTCCCGCTCGAGCGTGCCACGGACCGCTCGGCCGTCCGTCCCGAGCTTCTTGAGGGTCTTCTCGACCTCTTTCGGCAGCAGCTCGGACGGAAGCTCCTCCTCCTTGCCGGTCACCGCGCGCTTCGCGCGTCGGAAGAGGCGCTTCGGTCCGCCGACCGCGAGGAACGCTCCACCGGCGGCGACGCCGGCAGCCTTTGCCGGGTTCGCCTTGACCTTCGCCGGGATGTCCACCGCCGCACGGCCGGCCGCCTCGAGGCGATCGACCTGGTCGGCGAGGTCCGCCCGGGCGGCTACGACGGCCGCTTCAGCGGCATCCGTTCGCGTGCCCACTCGATCGTCTCCTTCGTGACCTCGATCGTCCGGCTCGGCCAGAACCGGTCCTTGAGCTTATCCGTGTCGAAGCCGCCGCCCGCGAGCGACATCCCCATGAGCGCAATCCAGGCGATCAGCGCGCACTCCGTCCCGACGGCCGCCCCCACGCGACGACCGGGCGCCAACGCCGTCAGCGCACCGAGGCCGATGCCGACGACGCCGCCGACGACGAGACTCCCGATCGACCCTGCGCCCATGCCCGAGCCGAGACCCACGACGAGCCCGATCACGGCACCGATCACCCCGAGGGCGATCACCGCCACGACCAGCGGTCGGGAGTCCGGCGCGAGGTTGCCGGCCACGTTGTCCGCGAGGAGCGTCCAACCGCGGTTCGTGAGGTCGAGACCGAAGATCACGCCGATCACGATCCCGATGACGACGGCGATGGCGAACGATCGACCGATCCGGCCGTTCACGCTCGGGCCGAGGGCGAGGATGATCGCCGCGAGCGCGACGGCGGCGAGGAGCAGGACACCCAGCAGGATGCCCCAGCCGATCGAGCCGAAGATCCACTCACCGAGCCACAGCGGGACGCCGATCCCGATGAGGAGCCCGGCGAAGATCGCGGCCGCGATCGCGATGCCGGCGAACGCTGCCGCCCGCTTGACGGCATCGCCGATGTCGGCGGCTTCGGCCTTCGCCAGCTCGACGTGCGCCGAGACGAGCCGCTTCGCGGCGTCTCGGGTGCTGCCGATCTGCTCGCCGAGCCCCGGCGCCGGTTCCGCGACCGGATCCGGGGGCGAGCCGACCGCGGACGCCCCACCGGCAGGGCGGGGTCCGCGGGTCGTCGATGGTCCACCCAGGGCGCCGTCAGGCGGCGGCGGAGGGATGACTGGATCGTCCAGGGCTCGGACTCCGGTTGGGGCTTGGGACTCCGGCATGATACCGCCGGACCTCTGCCGCTCCCGTTGCAGGAACGCGGCGCGGCCTGCCTCGGACGTGACGATCCGAGGACGCGGCGGCGGGTCGGGGGTGCGTCAGGCGGCGAGACCGAAGGCGCGACGACCCAGGCGATCGGCGGCGTCGAAGAAGCCGTACGCGCGGCGGAATGCCGGATCGCCCGGCACGGGCCGCCGACCGGCGGCAGTCTGCCAGACCGATCGCTCGAGCTCCTCGAGACGATCGCTGAGCTCCGCCGGACCGCGCGGGGCGGAGATGTCGGCATACGTCCGCCGTCCGGCTGGGTAGCGGACGTCGTCGTCTGCGATGCGTGGCAGCATCGCGAGCACGACCCGGGCATGAGCCAGCGCGGCGAGGTTCCACGGCTCGGCGACGCGGATCGCCCGACGTTCCGACGCGTGGTGCGTCGGGAAGGCCAGCTCGGCAGCCGCCTCAGCGGCAGCGGCCCGGCGCTCGGCGTTCGTCCCGGGGCCATCGACGCGCAACGCCGCGACCCGACCCAGGAGGTAGCGCAGCTCGTCGACGCCGGCAGCCTCGGACCGCAACCAGCCGACGAAGCCGGCCTGGACGCTCTCGACGTGCGGCAGGGTGCGGTCGGCGAGGTAGTCCGCTCCGCCATCGGGCAGCTCGCCGTCGCCCATCGCCGCATCGAGCAGCTCGCGCGTCCGCCGCGCGAGCGCGAGCCACCGGTCGAACTCGGCGAAGCCGCTGGGTTCGAAGTCGCGCATCGGCTGCCTCAGTCGCGGACCTGGCTTGCGCCAGCATCCCCGTCGAGAGTCTTCGACGCGCGATGGGCGGCCGTCACCGTGCGAAGGTTCCGTGACACCGCCTCGATGGTACTCACGCCCGCGGCGACCGTTCGCGGCGCCGTCACCGGCCAGCGCGCGGTGCTCATCTTGCTGCGACGACTGCCGGAGCCGCCGGTCCCGCCGACGTCTGCGATACGCTCCGCCCGTGTCAGCCCGCCCGATCGTGTCGGCCGAGATCCTGAGCATCGGCACGGAGCTCACGGTCGGCGAGACGCTCGACACGAACGCCGGCGAGCTCGCCCGCGACCTCGCGGCAATGGGGATCGCGGTCGGTCGGATCCAGGCCCTGCCCGATCTGCTCGAGTCCGTCCTGGGCGCGTTCCGGGCGGCGGTCGAACGGGTCGATCTGGTCGTGTCCACCGGCGGACTCGGGCCGACCCCGGACGACCTGACCCGGGAGGCGGTCGCCGCCGCCATGGGCGAGACGCCGATCGTCGACCCGGAGCTGGAGCGTTGGCTCCGCGAGCTGTGGGCGCGCCGAAACCTGCCGTTCCCCGAGATCAACCTGAAGCAGGCGTGGCTGATCCCGAGTGCGACCGCGATCCCGAACCCGAACGGGACGGCGCCCGGCTGGTGGGTCGACCGGGAGGACGGCGGCCTGATCGTGGCGATGCCCGGACCGCCACGCGAGATGCGGGCGATGTGGACCGGCGACGTCCTGTCTCGTCTCCGCGGGCGGGGCGCCGGGCAGGAGGTCGCGAGCCGGACGCTCCGTCTCGCCGGGATCGGCGAGTCCCAGGTCGCGGACCTGCTCGGCGAGCCGCTGCTGCGCGCCACCGATCCCGTCGTCGCGACCTACGCCCGTGCCGACGCGGTCGACGTCCGGATCTCTGCGCGCGGCGTCGCGGCCGATGGCTCCTCTCCCGCGGCTCGGGTGGCCGCGACGGCGACGCACGTCGCGAACCTGCTGGCCGGTCATGTCTGGGCCGAAGGCGCGACGAGCTGGGGTGAGGCGATCGGCGCGGCGCTCGGCGGCGCCCGGGCCGCGATCGTCGAGATCGGGAGCGGCGGCTCGTTGGCGACGCTGCTCGGGGGAAGCGACTGGATCACGTTCACGGAGTCGCTCGGATCGGAGACGTCGACCGCCCGGGACCACGCGACACGATCGGGCCTGGAGCATCTCGCTCGACGGGCCGCAGAGCTCGGCGAGACTCGCTACGCGATCGCGATCCGGACTCGGGAGCGAGGTCCGGACATGTCCGTCTCCGTCGTCGTCGTCACGCCCGGTGGCGTCCACCGCGAGCGGCGGGTCGTCTTCCTGGGCGGGTCGATGGGCCGCACGCGGGCGGCGCTTGCAGCGGCCCAGATCCTGCTGAGCGCGATCCGGGACGACCCGCCCGAACCGTCCCGGGACACGGCCGGCTCGGCGCCGGCCGCCGGATTTAGCGATGAGCCGCGCGCAGCAGCCCGTCCCGGTCGAGGACGACGATCCGATCCCGCTCGAGGCGGAGGAGGCCGTCGTCCGTGAACATTCCCAGCAGCTTGTTCACGCTCTGGCGGGTGCAGCCGATCATCGCCGCAAGGTCGCCCTGGGTCAGCGGTCCCGCCAGCCGGATCGAGCCATCGGGGAGCGGCACGGCGCCCGGCTCGCCAGCCATGCGGGCGAGCCTCGAGGCCAACCGCCCGGTGATGTCGAGGAAATGGAGCTCCTCGACGTGGTGGGTCAAGCGTCGAACTTCGGTCGCCATCGTGGCCAGAACCGCCTCGCGCATCACCGGCTCCGTCGCGATCAGCTCGCG